>JAYYEE010000209.1:0-3413 GCA_036160175.1 Planctomycetota bacterium | reverse complement strand
TGTGACCGCTGGACGCGCGGGCATCATGCTCTGCCGTCGGTCGCCCATCTGGTCGGGATGTACGACCTGGCGGACGACCGCGCGGGCGTCGATGCCGACCTCTGGTCGAGCCTGCGCGGCGACGACTCCCGCGCCAGAGAGGATGAACTCGTCACCGATGGCTCCGCAGAGCCACTGAACGCGGTTCTCTGCGGCCCCGATCCGAGCGTCATAAGGCAGCCTCCACAGCACGTCCCCGCTCTCTGCGTCCATGCCCAACGCAAACTGCGAGTCGAGGGGCGTCATGCAGACGACGCCGTCGGCGAGCACGGGGGCGTTGTTCGAGAAGTAGACCTGCCGGTCGGCTTGCCCGTGGAGCATCGCGCGCGGCATCCGCACGACGTCATAGGAGGTGATCCACCGGATTTGGCCCGAGCCAGCGTCGACGGCGTATGCGACGCCGAGGTTGGTCGCCCCGTAGAGCACGCCGCGGTGCAGCGCTAGCGGTGACGCTGCGTACTCCATGCGCGCGTTGCCGAACATGTTGACGTCCTGCTGGCTGGAGCACACAAGTCGTCGCCACTTCAGCTGGCCGGTCCGTAAGTCATACGCGCCGATCGAAAAGGCGATGGCGCCAGAGCGGTCGTGGATGGGGGCGTAGACGGTGTCCCCAGCGATGATCGGCGGGCCGCAGGAGTCTTGTCCCCGATAGCGGCGGGTGCGGGGCCCGTCGAGCTCGTCGAAGTGGCGCCAGAGCACCTTCCCGGTCTGGCGCTCGAAGGCAAACAGGCGGCGCTGCGGGATCTTACTGATGATCCGAAAGCCGCCTTGGAAGTCGACGTTCGCGCCCGCGTCCGGCACTTGCAGCGCGCAGACGACCACGTCCTCGCTGACGGCGGCGGCGAGCACCATGTCCTGGTTGATGGTGTCGCTCGGTGAGGAGCTGAAGCGTCGGCGGCTGCGCCCGCGGCGCATGTCGCGCGACTCGTCGCGGTCCCAGTCGTCCAAGCCGAAGTCTCGCAGCGGCGAGAGCGACACCCACCGAATCGAGCGGCTCAGCGGGTCATAGGCAGTCAGCTCTCGCCCGTTGGCGATGAAGACGGTCTCTAGGTCGCCGACCGCGTGCATCGAGAGCTCGCCTTTGGCGCGGCGGTCGAAGCCCGGCGCGAGCACTTCCTGTCGCCAGAATGAGGCGGGGGCGCCGACCGGCTCATCCATGGGCGTCCTCCCGGAGCGCCCGCCGTTGATGGCGGCCTGTCGTGGCGTCAGCGTCGGCGCCGCGACTAAGGCGTCGCGAGCGGCTTCGCGAAGCTTGCCGTCGCGGAGCTCCGCCGCGGCGGTCGCGGGGTCTACGAGCACGCGCGCGACCTCCAGGCGATCGATGGCCCGCCGCTCGGCGTTGCTGCCGATCGCCGTCGCGTCCAGCGCTGCGCGATACTGGGCGCACGCTCCGACTCCGTCGCCGCGCTCGAGGGCTAGGTCGCCGAGGCGGATGATCGCGGCGTTCCCACGCTCGGTCGTGGGGAAGCGCCCCGCGAGCTGGCGTAGCCGCCGAGGGGAGAGCTCATGAGGCTGCGCCGACATCAGCGGCCCCGCCTCGCGCCGCGCAAACTCCTCATTCGCCGCCTTTGCCGACTCCGACATGTTCGCCAGCACCGCGATGACCGCCCCGCGCGTGCCGAGGTATCGTCCGGGCGCCACCGGGACCACGCCGATGGGGTCGAGCCGCAGCAGCTCATGCAGCCTGCTGATGGCGGCCTCGTGCTCTCCGGCTGCGAGTTCGCGGATGGCGACCTCCAACTCGTGGATGTCGTCCTGAGACCGGACGAGCGAGAACAGGTTGTCGTTCTGGCTGGTGGCGAAGTCGATCGGTTTGGGCGCCGTCCGGATCGGTCGCCATTGCGCGGTGGCCAGACCCGTGAGCAGCCAGGCCGCTAGCGCGGCGCGAGCGAGCGACGTGATCGGTTGCTGCTTCTCTGGTTGCATGTCAGGGGCCTCGCTAGATGAGCCGCGCCCGTTTGCGCAGGAGCCACTCGAGGCCTAGCGCCAAGAGCACGAGCAGCAGGGACCAGCCCGTATCCCAGACGTCTCTAGTGCGCGTGTCCTCCCGGGTCTCGAAGGATTTGCGGTCAGCTAGCTCGGGCACGAGGTCGCCTGCGTCGCCCAGGAAGACATAGCGGCCGCTGCTGTCCGCACCGTGGCTCGCCTCGGAGATCCGCTGCAGGACCTCAGCGTCCTGGCTGGAGTCTGCCAGCTCTTGATCGGGGATGCGCACCAACACGTCCTCTCTCGCCAACACTGCGTCGTCGGGGTTCTCGTTGGCGAACACCAGGAAACGGAACGCGCCGGCGTCGTCCATCGTGAAGCTCGCCTGGTAAAGCCCAGGTTCGCCGGGGACCGAGCGCAAGATGCGCTTCTCCGGCGCGTCTTCGGCGCTCTGAAAGAACACCGCTTGTTCTTCGACCACCTTAGGTTGGAACTCGTTGTCGTTGACGCGCAGCTGGACGCGCAGGCGGTCGCCGGTCTCACAGATGGACTTATCGACGGTCAGCTCGAGGAGGTCGCTCCTCCGCTCGAGCCTGCCGCGCGCGAGGTGTCGCACGACGTTGCGCCAGAACGCGTCCATGTAGAGTTCGGCGTAGGGGTCGCGCCAGCGCCAAGTCTCGTCCGTCGCCAGGAAGAACGTTGTGCCGCGTGGGAACGGGGCCGTGACCGCGATGGGGCGGTTGCCGTAGGCGTTCCGGTCGGTCGGGTGCCGCAGCAGCACGGTCGCGCCAGGCTTGGCTCGCTGCACGGGGTGATAGACGTAGAAGCCGGGGAGGCCTTGCTCCCAGAGGCGACGGTTGAACGCAGGGTCTCGCTGCAGCAGCAAGATCTCGTGCGGGTTGAGCGGGTTCTCCAGCACCGGCCGGAATTCGGTCTCGCGCGACGGGCGGTTGTTCGCGAGCCACGTCGGGTCCTCCAAGACGACGGGGAGCAGGTCTTGGACCAGCGTGTTGCGGTAGCGCTCTGGCATGGCCGCGTCGCCGAACAGGAAGCCGACTCCGCCGCCAAACTCGACGAAGTCGACCAGCATCTGCAGCCATCGGCGCCGCCCCTCCTCGCTCGGCGAGATCCGCTCCGGCGGCACGTCTCCCAGCAGGATGACGTGGTATTCGAGCATCTCCTTCGGGGTGCGCGGCAGGTCTTTGATCGGCCGCAGCTCGGCGCTGTGCTCTTGCACAAAGCGCGGGCTCGCGTCGAACAAGATGGCCTGCATCTCGATGCTCGGGTCCACGCGCTTGAGCGCGTTCTTGACGTAGCGGTACTCCCAGCGCGGCTTGTCGTCGCAGAAGAGCACGCGGATGCGTTCGTCGTTGACGCGAAGGAAGCGGATGTCCTCGTTGTCGTCGAGCTGCGACTCCTCCTCGGCGGGCGACAGCGAGAACTTCAGC
>JAYYEE010000208.1:0-2587 GCA_036160175.1 Planctomycetota bacterium | reverse complement strand
GCGATAAAGCCGTTGTTGGCCGAGCTCGCGCCGCCTGGCTCGGTGTAGACGATCGGCGCCGCCTCCGACGGCTCCTCAGGCCCCGGGGGCGGCGCCGGCGGCGGGTTGATCGGACCTCGCCCCTGCGCGTCCAAGACCTGCTGGCCGAACAAGTCGAGCGTCGGCCCCGCCTGGGCTGCGCCGACGCTCCGCGGGAACAGCTGGCCGAGCAAGAACGCGCCGCCGATGCCGGCGCCGAGGACGAAGGTCTGGAGGGTCTTATTCATCGGAGCAGCCGCGATCGTAGCCCGAAAACGACCGACGCGAAATGGCCACCAGGAGTTCGCCACCTCACGCCTCCGGAGCAAACCGCAGATGCCGTAAGAAATAGAGCACGTGCCGGATGGTCCGCTCCCGGAGCTTGATCGAGGTGTGCCCGTATGGGAGCAAGACCGAGTCGGCCGCTCCTTCCCAGGTCGCCTCGCCGACGCCGACCGTGCCGTCGTCGCGGCCGGGGATCGCGCCGCTCCCCTCACCGACGTCTCCGACCACCGCACCCGATCGATCTCCGAACGGGATCGGCTGGTCATGCAGCGGTGCGGTCGTCACCAATTCGGCGGCGGCGAGGTCTCCCATGACCCACCGAAACAGGAACCAGTGGTGACGCCGATCGGCGAGGATCGCGCCGCGATGCGGCGTGGCGACGTAGACGCAGGCCTTGGGCGCGCGGGCATCCGGGCGACGCAGATACTCTTGGATCACCAAGCCGCCCATCGAGTGCCCGACAAACGAGACCTCATCAACCGGCCCAGCGGCGAAGCGCGCCTCCACGTGCCGCTGCAGCAGCGCTGCGTGACTGGCCATTCGCCCCTCGGTGGACGGATAGTCGATCGCGTGCACCTCGTAGCCGGCGGCGCGCAGCGAGCGCGCCATGCGGTCCATGGACGTGGACGTTCGCCACAGTCCGTGCACGCAATAGACGACGCGCACACGACCGTCATCCGGCGCGGCGAGGCTCGGCGCCGCGACGGTCGCGCCCAGGTTGCAGACGTAATCGAACGGCCGGGACACGGGCAGACGCAGCGCTGCCCCCACGAGGAACCCCGCTGCGAGCACGAACGCAGCCGCCGCTCCCTTCCAGGCCCAACGCCGCGCCCCCACCCTAGGCCCCGAGACCGTCGGGAGCGCCGCCGTGGAGGCGCGCGGTGAACGGCAGCCGCTGGAGCACATCAGCCTCGTAGCCGAGCAGCTCCCGGTAACGATCGCCGACATCCCCAGTGGCGTGCATCCCGGCGAGCTCTAGGTAGAGCTCTTCGTGCCGGTCTTCGGACGGGCAAAGGTCGGCGTAGAAGGCCGCAACCTCCGGCTCCCGGTCGACCAGCGCCTCCGCGAGCATTGTCATCCGCTCGTGGGACCGCCGCTCGATCACCGCGGCGACCAACAGCTCATCCACGATCCGCTCAGGCATGTCTCGCCGGATGGCCTTCTTGAGCTTCTCTGCGTACCCAGAAGAAACCAGCGGCAAGAACGCGACCTGTCGACGATCGAGCAGGCGGAGCGTGCGCTCGAAGTGCACGAGCTCTTCGCGCGCCAGGGCCGAGAGCTGGCGGTGGAGCCGCGCGTCGAGCCGCAGCCGGAACAAGAAGGCGACGGCGCCGGCCGCGGCCTTCTTCTCTAGGTGCGCCTGCTCCAACAGGAGCTCGTCGACGTGCCCGCGCTGAGCGATCGCCCACCTAGGAGGGGTCACGTAAGCAGAGCGCGCGTCGTGAGTGTCGACCGTCATCTTAGGAAGCCTAGCAAGGGTGTCGCGCCGGCACCTAGCGGCGCCGCGATCAGTCGCGGTTGTTGTTCTCGAAGTAGGTGAAGTCGATCAGGAACGTCGCGACCAACAGGATCTTGCGGATCTCCTGCGGGACGTGCGACGCCCACTCGACGCCGAACGTATCCGCGTCCGTGAACATCTCCCGCAGCACCCCGCCCCACTGCTTGCTGATCTTGCCGACCTCCTGCCCCTGGAAGGTCAGGCGGAACGTCCCGCGGCCGAGCAGCAGCATCGGACCGGCGATCTCCATGATCTCTTCGCCGGCCGCGTTCTCGACCACAAGGCGCCGCGTCAGCCACGTGAACTTCCGCTCGATCGCGCCAATTCGCTGGTCTCCGTCGAACACCTCCATGCGCTGGAAGAACCACCGGAACGGCTTCTCTCCGCGGCCGACCGCGTTCCCCGCGCGGTCGTAGATGTGGATCGTCGCCTTGCGGCAGTGACCGAAGAACTGACGCCCCAGCATCGCGCCGAAGCCGCCGCCTTGCTCTGCCGCGAGGCCGATGGGGTTGCCCTGATCGTCGGAGATCTCGAACTTGTTCTTCGACTCGAAGCCGATCAGGATCTCGCCCCACTCCTTGTTCTGTCGGACGAGAATCCGTTCGTGATCCCCCACTACGCTGTCTAAGCCAGGCATGCCTAGAGTGTCATCGTCGCCGGGGCTGCAGACAACAGATCTTAGGAGCAACCTGCAGCAGGCGACGCTTGCCAGTATGCTGCCCGGCCAAATGACCGCGCTGCCTCCCAAGCCCCATCACAACCCGCGCATGTCCCTCGGGGGCAAGC
>JAYYEE010000207.1:0-8050 GCA_036160175.1 Planctomycetota bacterium | reverse complement strand
CGGCCGCGCAGGCCGCCGCTGGACCCCGGCGCCTTGCCGGCCTGGCCTTCGGGGCCGTTGTCCGAGCAGAACCAGATCATCGTCTCGTCGGCGAGGCCGAGCTCGGCGAGGGTGCTCCGGAGCCTGCCGACCTGCCGGTCGAGCGCGGTGATGCAGCCGAAGTAGTGCTGCGTCGCCTCGCCGAACTCCCGGTAGCGCGCGCGGTCCGCGTCGCTCGCGACGCACGGCAGGTGCGGAGCGTGGAACCATACGACGCAGAAGAACGGCGCCGCGTCCTCGGCGCAGCGGCGCACGAACGGCAGGGCGCGATCCATGATCACGCGCGAGTCGTCGCCCTCGAGTCCTTCGGTGACCCGCGCGCCGGGCCCCGTCCAGTAGTGCGTGCCGTAGGGCGCGCCCGTCTTGGGGTCCTTCATCGGATCGAACGTGGGCACCTTGGCCTCGGTCGAGAAGCACGCGTCGAAGCCGCGCTCCCACGGCGGCGCGTAGTGCGCGCTGCCGCGCGGACCGCCGCGGTTGGACTCGACGAGCGTCTTGGTGAGAGTGCCCAGGTGCCACTTGCCGAAGTGTCCGGTGCGGTAGCCGGCGTCCTTGAGCAGCGACGGCAGCGTGAGCTCTTCTGCGCGCAGGTGGCCGCGGTTGGCGTTCGGGATGTCGGCGCGGTACGGGTGGCGTCCCGTCAGGCACGACGCGCGCGTTGGCGAGCAGACAGGCGCTGCGGCGTGGAACCGCGTGAAGCGCGCGCCGTCCGCCGCGAGCTGGTCGAGGTGCGGGGTGTGCAGGTGCGGGTGGCCCTGCACGCCGAGGTCGCCCCAGCCGAGGTCGTCGGCCATCAAGAGGATGACGTTCGGGCGCTGCGCTGCGGCGGGCGCTGACGAGAGCGCGAGCGCCGCCAGCCACAGGGTCGCTGGCTTCACTTCGTCTCCTGCATCCAGGCGACGAGGTCCGCCAGCCCCTGCGCGTCCAGGCCGAGCAGCTGCGGCGGCCACATCAGCGAGCGCCGCATGCGCTCGATCTTCTTCACGCGGGGCTTCGGGATCAGCTGCAAGAGGCCGCCCTGAGACTGCACGATCACGGGGTCGCCGCGGGAGAGCACGACGCCGTCCACGTCGCCGGCGTCGGTCTTCACGGTGTGCCCCTCGTAGCCGTGGCTGATGCTCTTGGACGGGTGGAGGATCGCTTCGACGATCGCGCGCTTGGACTGTGACTTGCCGAAGGCGCTCAGGTCGGGGCCGAACGCGATCCCCATCCGCCCGACCTTGTGGCACGTGTAGCACGTGCCGGCCCGCAGCGCTCCTTGCGCGGGGTCGCCGGTCAGCTTCATCACGTCTGCGACCGAGAACGAGAGCTTCGCCTCAGGTTCGGGCGGCACCTGCACGGGCTGGACCTCGACGGTGTCGGGGTCGTAGATCCCGCGCTCTTTGAGCGCCGCGCCGATGCGGAACGCCCGCCACTCGTTGCCCATGCGGTTGAGGCACCACCAGGTCGCGTCGCCGCGCAGCGGCGAGGTCGGGTCGCTCGCGAGCTCGACCATGGCGGCGGCGGCGGCGGGGGCGCGGACGAACGCGAGCGCCGTCAGCGCGCGGTCCCGCTCCTCACGCGGCAGCGCGTCGGCGCGGGCGCGCGTCAGCAGCGCTGGGACCGAAGCAGGCGCGCCGAGGCGCCACGCGATCCAGGCCATCTTCGGGTCCCATTCGGTCGGCGCGCCTGCGTCGTCGGCGAGCACGCGGTAGACGGCGTCCTCCTTGCCGGTGCAGCCGATGCCGAGCGCGTCGAGGTAGGCCCGGTCGACGCCGTCGAAGCGCCGCGCGATCTCGGCCAGCGCCCAGACGGCGGCGTCGCCCTCGGCGTCCCGCAGCGCGGTCGCGACGCCGGCCCGCACGTAGGGGTCTTCGTCGCGGCAGAGCTTCTCCGCCATCGGCACGACGTCGCGACCGGCGTTGCGGAGCGCGCGGAACGCGAGCAGCCGGTACTCGGGTCCATCGAACTGCAGCAGCTTCTCGACCTCGCGCTGCTCCTCGCCGCCCAGCAGCGCCTGCGCCCAGACGCCGCGGGCTCGGACTTGCCAGGGCAGGAACGACATCTCGACGTAGTCGCGCAGCATCGGCCCGGCGCGCTCGTCCCCGAGCGCGAGGAGGCGCTGGAGCCCGAGGAAGCGCACGTTGACGGCCGGGTTGGTCAGCGCCCAGATCGGCCACTCAGGGGCCTCGACGTCCGGGACGCGCTGCGGCGGCTGGTGGTCCTTCGGGGCGACCCGGTAGATCGCGCCCGCGCGGGTGTCGTCCAGGGTCTGGTGGCCGCCGACGCGGCCGTCGAACCAGTCGGCCACATAGATCGCGCCGTCGACGCCGACGCAGACGTCCGACGGCCGGAACTGAGTGTGCAGCTGGCCGTCCCAGCGTCCGCCTGTGAAGTCCGAGCCGACGAACTTGTGCTCGCTGTTGGTCGTCAGGAAGTCGAAGCGCTCCAGCTCGAAGCTCGCGCCCTTGCGCTCGGGCAAGTAGCCGAACACGGTGTTGCGACCGGGCTCGCAGGTCAGCAGCAGGTTGTTCCACTTGGGGTCGAGCGCGCCGTTCTCGTAGAAGGCTACGCCCGTGGGTGAGCCGCCGCCGTAGACGTCACCTGCGGGCATCGTGCCGGGGTCCTCTTGCCGCCACTCGGCGATTTGGGTGCTCTGGCCCCGCCGCTGGTCCGCGCGCCACGAGCGCTGCCCGTCTCGCGACGAGAAGCCTGCGTTGCCGTACTCGAGCACGTGGGTGACGCGGCACGCCGGCGGGTCGTCATTGTCGCTCTGGAAGACGTCGCCGTAAGACGTGATCGCCTGCTCGTAGCTGTTGCGGTAGTTATGGCCGATGATCTCGACGTCGCTGCCGTCTGGCCGCATCCGCGCCGTGAAGCCGCCGACGTAGACGTGCCCGTCGTCGCTGGCGACCCCGGCCATGCGCTTGGGGTCCATGTAGGAGCTGGTGATCCGAAACGTGTAGCCAGACCGATCGGTGAACACCGCGCCGCAGTTGCCGCTGTTCCAGTACCAGCGGCCGTCGGGACCTGCGGTCACCGAGTGCAGGCTGTGGTCATGGTTGCGGCCCTGGAAGCCCGCCAGCCGCACCTCGCGCGTGTCGACCTCAGGGTCGAACTTCAGGTCGCGGTCGACGTCGGTGTAGACGAGCATCTCTGGCGGCTGCGAGACCACGACGACGTTGTCGAATACGGCGACGCCGAGCGGGGAGACGAGGAACGGCTCCTGCACGAAGACCGTGCTGGTCTCGGCGACGCCGTCGCCGTCCTTGTCCTCTAGGACGACCACGCGGTCCCCCTCGGGGCGGCGCTTCGCCTTGCCGCGGTAGTTGACGCCCTCGGTGACCCAGATCCGGCCGAGGTGGTCGACGTCCATGTTGGTGGGGTTTTGGAGCAGCGGCGCCTTCGCCCAGACGGTCACCTCGAGCCCGTCGGGGACGTCGAAGGCGTCGGCCGGCACGTGCGTGGGCGCTTGGCCGATCACTGCGCCAGTGGCTAGGGCCAGAGAGAACGCTCGGATCGCGGTCGTCATCGAGCGTGAGCGTATCGGAACCGCGGCGGCGCAGGGGCAATTCGCGCGCGCGCCTGCGGTCGCGGCAGCGGCCGATGGTGTAGGGTTGGCGATGTCCTCATGAGCAACGCCGCTGTGGATCCCGGTCGCACCTACGCCCAGCGGCGCGCGCTGTGGATCGGGGTCGCCGGGCTCGCCGCGTTCGCGGCGACCGTCGCTGCGTGCCTCGCGTGGATGTGCGACGACGCGTTCATCGCGTTCCGCTACGTCGCCAACGCCTACGAAGGGCACGGGCTCGTGTGGAACCGCGCGCCGTTCACGCCGGTCGAGGGCTACACGTGCTTCGCGTGGGTCGTCTTGCTCTGGCTCACCTGGGAGGTGACCGGCGTCGCGCCACCAGACGCCGCGCACGCGCTGTCCATCAGCTTCGGCGTCCTGCTCGTCTTGGCTACGGCGGCCGCCGCGGCGCGGATGCGGGACCGCGCGGGGCGCCGCCTGCCGGTCTGGGCCGTCCTGGTGGCTGTGCTGTGCGTCGCCGGGAGCAGGACTTCGTTGAGCTGGTTCACGAGCGGGCTGGAGACGGCGATGTTCAACCTCGCCATCGTCAGCTGGGTGCTCGTCGCGTTCCGGGCCGACAGCGCGCGCTCGGAGCGGCGTCTGTTTGTCTGGTCTTGCTGGGCGGCGATGGCGGCGCTGACGCGGCCTGACGGCCTGCTGCTGGCGGCAGCGACCGCCGCGGCGGCGGCCGTCGCCATGGCGCGCGGCGACCGAACTAGGTGGGCGACCTCCCGGGCCTTGTCGCCGCTGGTCATGGTCGTCGCGCACGTCGCGTGGCGACGCGCGACCTACGGGGAGTGGTTGCCGAACACCTACTACGCCAAGGTGACGGAGGCGTGGCCCGAAGCCGGCCTGCGCTACCTCGCCTGCTTCGTGGTCGAGCAGGGGGTCTGGGTCTGGCTGCTCGTCTTTTTGCTGTGGGCGTGCGCAGCTGCGCTGCGCGCCGGCGGCGGGATCCTCCGCGCGCTCGTCGAGCGGATGCCGGCGTGCGCGGCGGTCGGCGCCGTCGCGTTCCACGTCGCCTACTACTGCCTGCGCGTCGGCGGGGACCCGTTCGAGTACCGCGTGCTCAGCTACCTGATCCCGCTCGGCGCGGTCGGCGTGCTCGGCGCCGCCGCGCAGCTGCCAGGCGCGGCGCGAACGGCGGGGGTGGCCGTCGTCACGTCGGCCCTCGCCGGCTCGCTCGGTTGGGGGCACTGGCTCTACCACGAGCCGGAGGTCGGCACGTTCTACAAGCCGATCGCGCCCGAGGTGCCGTCGTGGATCCGCCCGCTGGCGCGCTGGCACGACCGCCAGCAGTCTTGGCTGAAGCCGCAGGTGCTCTGTGGTCGGCCGCGCGTGCACGACATGCAGATGCGCGCGGTCGCAGCAGGGCTGCCTGCGCGGCAGCACACCGGATTTGACGTCGAAGACGTCCCGATCTATCCAGCTGGCGGCGTCGGCTTGCCGGCGTGGCGCATGCCGGACGTCGCGATCCTCGACGAGCACGGCCTCAACGACTGGGTCGTCGCGCGCGCGCCGCGGCGCGAGAGCGGGGCGCCGCTCGTCTCGAGCGCAGAGCTCGGCGCCGTGTTCGGCGCGGTCGCGCTAGATCAGGACGGGCGCTACCCGCGCGACGCGATGATCGCGGCGTTGGCGGCCGTCGGGGACGGCGGGGTCGCTCGAGGGCTGGTCGACTACCTGCTGCTGCAGCTGGCGCCGCCTGGCGCCGCGTCGCTCGCGCCTGATGAACTCCGCGGGCTGGACGAGCTGATGGCGGGCTTGCGCTTCATGGCGCACGAGCGCTTCCCGCCGGCTGGCTACGTCGACGACTTCTCGCCCAACGTCGCGGTCCGCGGCGGGGAGGTCGTCATCACGCCGCGCGCGACGCCCTTGCCAGCGACCCGCGTCCGCGAACTCGAAGCCGCGTGGCGCGAGCGAACGCTGCAGCGGAAGCCGGACTGACCGCGCATCTCGTGGCGGCGCTCGGTCGAATATGCGGCCATGCCGCGCGACGTGCTGACGCCCAGGGCCGGCGGGCTCGCGTGCCCCGCAGGCGACTTCGTAATTGACCCGATGAAGCCGTCGCGGACGGCGGTCGTCACCCACGCGCACGCCGACCACGCGCGCCCGGGTGCCGCAGTCGTGCACTGCTCTGAGGAGGGGGCGCTGGTGACGCGTCGGCGCGTCGGCGACGCCGCGACGATCGTCACGCACGCGTGGGGCGAGCCGTTCCGGCTCGGCGACTCGGTGGTGTCCCTGCACCCGGCCGGGCACATCCGCGGCTCAGCGCAGGTGCGCGTCGAGGTCGACGGTCAAGTGTGGGTCGTGTCCGGGGACTACAAGCGCGAGTCGGATCCGACCTGCACGCCGTTCGAGGTGGTGCCGTGTGACGTGTTCCTGACTGAGGCGACCTTCGCCTTGCCGATCTACCGCTGGCTGCCGACCGAGCAGGTGGTGGAGCAGGTCTGGGGGTGGTGGCAGGAGAACGCCGCGGCGGGGCGCTGCTCGATGCTGTTCTGTTACGCGCTCGGCAAGGCCCAGCGACTGCTCGCCGGGCTCCGTGCGCACACGGACCGCCCGGTGTTCGTGCACGGCGCGGTCGCGCCGTTGACCGACGCCTACCGCGAGGACGGCGTCGAGATGCTGCCGACGCTGCCGGTCGGCGAGCATAAAGGCAGCTTCTCCGGAGAGCTGGTGGTCGCGCCGCCGTCGGCCAGCCGCACCCCCTGGATGCGGCGCTTCGGCGCGATGCAGACGGGCTTCGCGAGCGGCTGGATGCGCGTGCGCGGTCGCAGGCGGGGACGCGGCTGGGACCGCGGCTTCGTGCTGTCGGACCACGCTGACTGGCCGGGCATTGTCGAGACCGTCGCCGCGACCGGCGCGCGCCGGGTGCTCGCGCACCACGGCCGCACGGACCTCCTGGTGGACTACCTGCGCGAGCGGGGCGTCGACGCAGCGCCGCTCGCCGAAGGCCGCGCGCCGCGCGCAATGGAGGAGGAGTAGCGAGATGCGGCGCTTCGCCGAGCTCTACGATCTCCTGGATCGCACCAACTCGACCAACGACAAGGTCGCAGCGATCGTCACATATCTCGAGGACGCGCCGGCGCAGGACGCGGCCTGGGCGGTCTACTTCCTGTCCGGGGAGCGGCTCCCCGCACCAGTCAAGGTGCGCGCGATGACGGAGTGGGCCTGCGCCTCAATCGGCGTCGACGGTCCGACGTTCGACGTCTGCTACGAGGAGGTCGGGGACCGCGCCGAGACGCTCGCGCTGCTGCTGGAGGCTGCGCCCGACCGCCGCGTGGCTGCGCCGTGGGACCCGCCCCTGCACGAAGCGGTCGCGTTCGTTCGGGGTCTCCGCGGCCTGGAAGCTGAGGAGCAGCGCGCGGCGCTGCAGGGTCGTTGGTCCGGTCTGGACCTGCGCGAGCTGTTCGTGCTCAACAAGCTGATCACCGGCGGCTTCCGCGTCGGCGTCTCCAAGCGGCTGTTGGTGCGCGCGCTGGCGCAGTGGTCGGGCGTCGACAAGGCGGTGCTGTTCCATCGCATGATGGGCGCGCCGGTGGACTCCGAGAAGCGGTTCCTCGCGCTCTTCGACGAGGACCAGCGCGACGCCGACCTCGCGCGCCCTTATCCGTTCTTCCTTGCGTCGCCGCTCGAGGGCGAGCCCGGCGGGCTGGGGGACATCGGCGAGTGGCAGGCTGAGTGGAAGTGGGACGGCATCCGCGGCCAGCTGATCGCGCGCGGCGGCGAAGTCGCGCTTTGGTCGCGAGGGGAGGAGCTCGTGACGGACGCCTTCCCCGACCTCGCAGCGCAGGCGGAGCAGCTCCCCGACGGCACCGCGCTGGACGGGGAGATCCTGGCGTGGCGGGATGGGCAGCCACTGCCGTTCGCGAGCCTGCAGCGTCGGCTCGGGCGCAAGCGCGTCGGCAAGAAGACGCTCACGGACTTTCCTTGCACGTTCCTCTGCTACGACGCGCTCGAGGCGGGCGGCGAGGACGTGCGCGAACGGCCGCTGCGCGAACGCCGCGCGCTGCTGGAGGCGCTGGCCGGCGCCGCGGGCCTGCCCGTCTCGGAGCGGGTGACGGCGGCGACATGGACGGAGCTGGCGAACGTCCGCGGCGAGAGCCGCGCGCGCGGCGTCGAAGGCATGATGCTCAAGCGCCTTGACAGCCCGTATCGAACTGGGCGCGTGCGCGGCGACTGGTGGAAGTGGAAGGTCGCGCCGCTCGAGCTCGACGCCGTGCTCGTCTACGCCCAGCCTGGGCACGGTCGGCGCGCGGGGCTGCACACCGACTACACGTTCGCAGTCTGGCGTGACGACGAGCTGGTGCCGGTCGCCAAGGCCTACACCGGCCTCGACAACGCCGAGATCCGCGAGCTCGACGCGTGGATCCGCCGCAACACCACCGACAAGTTCGGGCCGGTTCGCCAGGTCGAACCAGCGCACGTGTTCGAATTGCACTTCGACTCGGCGCAGCGGTCGAC
>JAYYEE010000206.1:0-6383 GCA_036160175.1 Planctomycetota bacterium | reverse complement strand
CTCGAGGCTCTCCGCTCCTGGAGAGACGTCCGGCGCGGTGAGCCGCGCGCGGAACATCGCGTAGTGCTGGCCGATGTGGGTGAGGTCCAGGTGGCTGTGGGGGGCGATCACCTCGACCTCCGCGCCCGCTTCTTCGCGCGTCTCACGGGCGGCGCCGGCTGCGAGGGTCTCACCGAGCTCCAGGAAGCCCGCAGGGACGGTCCACTTGCCGTGCGCCGGTTCGATCGCCCGGCGGCAAAGGAGCACCTCGTCGCCGCGCTCGACGAGGCACCCGACCACGACGAGCGGGTTCTGGTAGTGCGCCTTTTCGCAGGCAGGGCACCAGCGACGCGGCCGGTCGTCTCCGGCGGGGGTGTGCTCGACCAGCGGGCCCGCGCAGTCGCTGCAAAAGTTCATGGCTGCATCGTAACGAGCGATCGGCCCTGGCATACGGGGGGCTTCCGCTAGCGCGGCGCGGTCCTCGCAATCGCAGATAGAACCCGTCGCCGCGCGCCGCCATCATGGAGAGATGGCGCAGAAGCCCAGGTCCCTTACTTCGGCCAAGAACCCAGCCGTCCAGCGCTTCCGTGAGGCAGCCGCCGGCAAGACCGCGGGCGTGATGCTCGCAGAGGGCGTGCGGCTCGTGTGGGACGCGGTCCGCGCTGGCCTCGAGGTGGTCGAAGCGGCGGTCTCGCCGAAGCTCGCCGACATCGACCTGCGCGACGCGCTCGCCGAGCGCGCCGGCTCGTTCCTCGACGTCTCCGACGCGCTGCTCGCCCGGCTCAGCGCGCTCGAGACGCCGCAGGGCGTCGCCGTGTTGCTGCGGCGCCCCGAGTTCGACGAGCGCGCGCTGCTCGGGGATGAGCTGGCGCCCCTGGTAGTCGCCGCTGCGGGGTTGCGCGATCCCGGCAACGTCGGCGCGGTGCTCCGGTCCGCGGAGGCGGCTGGCGCGACGGGTTGCCTCACGCTCCGCGGCGGCGCGGACCCGTTCCGTGACAAGGCCGTGCGCGGCTCGATGGGCTCGATCTTCCGCCTGCCGACCACGCACGGCATGACGCCAGCCGACGCGATCGCCTTCGCGCGACGCCAACGCCTGCAGGTCGTCGTCGCTGACGGCGCAGGTCGACGCCCGTACACGGCCGTCGACCTGCGTCGGCCAACGCTGCTGGTCGTCGGCGCCGAGGCGGCGGGCGTCGCTAGCGAGTGGCTCGAGGCCGCCGATGAGCACGTGCGGATCCCGCTGCGTGAGCCCGTCGAGAGCCTCAACGTCGCCGTCGCGGCCGGGGTTTTGTTGTTCGAGGCGCAACGCCAGCGGACCGAGGCATGAGCCTGTTCGGGGATCTGAGCGAGGACGGGGTCGAGCCGCGGCGCGGCCCGTTGGCGCCGCTCGCCGAGCGCATGCGACCGGCGAGCCTGGACGAGTATCTGGGGCAGGACGAGCTGCTCGGAGACGGCCGCGCGCTGCGGGCCGCGATCGAGCAAGGCGTCGCCGGCTCGCTGCTGCTGTTCGGCCCGCCTGGCGTCGGCAAGACGACGCTAGGCCTGCTGATCGCGCAGCACGCCGACCTGCACTTCCAGCCGTTCTCTGCGGTGTTGTCCGGCGTCGCGCAGGTTCGTGAGGCCGTGGCCGAGGCCAAGAAGCGGCAGCAGCGCGACGGCCGCGGCACGCTGCTGTTCGTCGACGAGATCCACCGCTTCAACAAGGCGCAGCAGGACGCGTTTCTGCCGCACGTGGAGAAGGGCGACATCGTCTTGGTCGGTGCGACGACCGAGAACCCGTCCTTCTCGATCAACGGGGCGTTGCTCTCGCGGTGCCGCGTCGTGCCGCTCCAGCCGATCGAGCCGGAGCTGATCAGCGGCCTCGTGAGAAAGGCGCTCGCCGACCGCGAGCGCGGCCTGGGGGTGCGCGGGCTGACCATCTCGGACGCCGCCGTCGCGCGCCTCGCGGCGCTGGCGGGCGGCGACGCGCGGCGGTCCTTGGTGTGCTTAGAGGCGTGCGCGGCGACGTGCTTGGACGGCGACGAGATCCAAGAGGAGATGGTCTTCGAGGCCTTCCAGCACCGGGTGCTGCAGCATGACAAGTCTGGCGACCTGCACTACGACCTGCTCTCGGCGCTGCACAAGAGCCTGCGCAACTCCGACGTGCAGGCGGCTGTCTACTGGCTCGCGCGGGCGCTCGAGGCCGGCGCGGACCCGATCCACGCCGCGCGCCGTCTCGTCGCCGTCGCGGCCGAAGACGTCGGCTTGGCAGACCCCATGGCGCTCCAGCTCGCGATGGCCGCCGTGCAGGCCGTGCAGTTCCTCGGGCTCCCCGAAGGGCGTTTGCCGCTGACCGAGGCCGTCGTCTACCTCGCCGCTGCCCCGAAGAGCAACGCCGTCTACCGCGCGATCGCCGCGGCGCAGGACGCGGTCCGTAACGGGGAGCAGCACCCGGTGCCGGCCCACCTCCGAAACGCCGTCAGCGAGCTCTCCAAGGACCTCGGGCACGGTAAGGGCTACGTCTACGCGCACGACACGGACGCGGGCGTCGCCGCGATGCCGTGTCTGCCCGAGGCGCTTGGGGAGGCGCGCTTCTACTCGCCGGGGGCGCGCGGCTTCGAGCAGCGCATCGCCGAGCGGATGCGCGCCAACGACGAGCTTCGGCGGGGCGTTTGACGGCAGCTGGCAGCGATTCTCGCAGGCGACGCGCAACGCGCGTGAGCCTGCTGCGCTGAGGGTCACCGTGTCGCTGAAAGGGTGCTCTCGCCGGTCCTGCAGACGAGACATCCGTCTCGCGCAGCCGGAGAGAGCGCTGTCAGCGCCCGCTCTGCGCGGCGTCATGAGGCGGCACGGTGATTGCTTACGACCTATTCCTCAGGAGACGAAACCATGCGCTTCCAACTGCCCCTCCTCCTATCAGCAGCCCTCTTGTCGGCCGCTTGCGGCGGCCGCAGCCGTCGAGGCGCGACGCTCGTCGTCGAGCCTCCGCGGCTGACCTCGATCCTGGTCGAGGTCTATGACCCCGTGACCAACCTGGCGTGGGAGAACGTGTCGGTGCGGATCGTCGAGGCCGACCAGGAGTGGTCGGGCTGCACGTGCGTGAGCCCGTACTTCGACCTCTACCAGACCGACGGCTTCGGCCAGGTCCTGCTCGACGAGTATGTGCTCGGTGACGCCGACGTCGGCTTCTTGGAGGACGCCTTCGGCGCGGCAGTGCTCGGCTCCGGCTTCAGCGAGGACGAAGCGCTGGTGGTGTTGGAGATCGACGCCTTCGGCTTCTCGCCGGTCATCGTCGAGGTGCCGTTGTCCTGGGATCAGCCGGACGTGTTCGTCGAGGTCCCCTTCTTCTAGCGGCGAGGGAGCGCGCGCCGGCGACATGCCGGCGCATGAGCCTTGCGCCGTCACGGCGCGGGCGGGCAAACTCGCACGCCGTGAGCCGAGACGCACTACCTGATCCGTCCCTCCATCGTGCGCGCCGCCAGCGGCTGCTGAACACGTTGGGGGACGGCGTCCTCATCCTCCCGACTGCGCCGGAGACGCGCCGCAACGGCGACGTCCACAATGAGTATCGTCCGGGATCGGACATGCTCTACCTGACCGGCTTCCCGGAGCCGGCGGCCGTGCTCGTCGCGTGGCGGCTAGATCGTAGGCGCCACAAGGCCATCTTGTTCGTGCGCCCGAAAGACCGGACCCGTGAGATCTGGGACGGGCGACGATATGGCACGCGCGGCTGCAAGCGTCGCTTCGGCGTCGACGAAGCCCGCTCGATCGAGGACCTCTGGACCGACCTCCCGGAGCTGCTCTCGAACGACGGGAAGGTCTTGCACACGTTCGGCGTCGACAAGGGCTTCGACGCCCGCCTCTTCACGGTGTTCGGCGAGCTGTCTGCGCGTCGGAGAAAGTCGCGCGCGCCGGCGCACCCGGTGCTGATGGATCCAGCCCCGGCGCTCGCGGCCCAGCGGCTCGTCAAAGACGCAGCCGAGCTGGCGGCCATGCGGCGCGCTGCGGCGGTCACCTGCGCGGGTCACGTCGCGGCGATGACCGGGACGCGCCCGGGCATGTACGAATACCAAGCCCAGGCGTTGTTGGAGGCGGCGTTCCGCGACGCTGGCAGCCCCCGTAACGGGTATCCCTCGATCGTCGCGAGCGGCGCCAACGCGTGTGTGCTGCACTCCCACGAGAACGATCGCAAGATGCGGAGCGGGGACCTGCTCCTCATCGACGCTGGCGCAGAGGTCGACGGGATGACCGGCGACGTCACGCGCACGTTCCCAGTCGACGGCGCGTTCACCGCGACGCAGCGGGCAGTTTATGCGGTCGTGCTGCGCGCGCAGCTGGCAGGCATCCGCGCGTGCAAGGCCGGCGCGCCATGGGACGCCCCGCACCGCGCGTGCGTGCGGTCGTTGACGAAGGGGTTGGTCGAGTTGGGGGTCCTGCGCGGCGATCCGGCGGCGCTCGTCAAGGCCGGCGCGTTCCGTCCTTACTACATGCACGGGACCAGCCACTGGTTGGGGCGAGACGTGCACGACGTCGGCGGCTACGAAGACGAGCGCGGGCGGCCAGCCCCCATGCCTGCTGGGGCCGTGCTCACCGTCGAGCCGGGGCTCTACTTCGCGCGCGACGACAAGAGCGTCCAGAAGGAGCTGCGCGGCATCGGCGTGCGGATCGAAGACGACATCTTGGTCACGAAGCGCGGTCCAGAGGTGTTGACCGCCGCCGCGCCGAAGTCGATCCGCGACGTCGAGGCCCTGATGCGCGGCGCGCGCTGAGCGCGCTGCGTCGCGTCACATCCCGGTGCCGCGAAGGACCACGCGCACGGTCTTCGCGATCAGCTTGAAGTCCATCCAGAGCGACCAGTTGTCGATATAGAACAGGTCCATCTCGACCCAGCGCTTGAAGGAGACGCGGTTGCGGCCGTAGACCTGCCACACGCACGTCAGCCCCGGCTTGATCGAGATGCGGCGGCGCTGCCACCAAGAATACTGTTCGACTTCGCTCGGGACGGGCGGACGAGGCCCGACGAGGCTCATGTCGCCTAGGAGCACGTTGACCAGCTGCGGCAGCTCGTCGAGGCTGTACTTGCGCAGGACCCGCCCGACCTTCGTGACGCGCGGGTCGCCGTCGATCTTGAACGCTGGCCCGTCCTGTTGGTTCGCCGGCAGCAACAACGTCTGCTGGTCGTGCGCGCCCTCGTGCATGGTCCGGAACTTGAGGCAGCGGAACGTGTGACCCATGCGGCCCACGCGGGTCTGCCAATACAAGATCGGGCCCCTGCTGGTGAGCTTGACCACGAGCGCACACGCGAGCAGAACGGGCAGCAGCGCCACCAACCCGACCGCGGCGCCGACGACATCGACGCCGCGCTTGCAGACGCCGGCCAGGGTCGTCTGGCGGGCCATCTGGACGTTCAGGCCCGGTCGACTCGCGCTCCAGGTGAGGCCGACGCGCATGTCGTCGACGTCGAGGAACGACGGGTAGTACTGCGTCTGGAGGTCGAGTGCTTCACAGACGTCCATGACTTGGTGGACCTCGCCCGTGACGGCGTCGTCCGACGGGCTGACGATGGCTGCGTCGATCTTATGGTCGCGGATCAACTGCGCGAGCTCATCGAGGCTCCCGAGGTGCCGCAGGTGCGGCATCTGTCGCGGGTCCTCTTTGGCGAACGGGACGAAGCCGCACAGCGTGAACGCAGATTGCGCGTCCTTCGTCGAGGTCAAGGCGCGGGCGCTCGCGCAGCTGCCGACGACGATGGTGCGGACGCGGTCGGCAAAGTCGGCGCCTTCAGAGAACGACGCGGCGAGCCGGAGCAAGGCGAGCAGCGCGGCGCCGACGAGGAGCGCGAACCAGACGTGGAAGTTCGCCGTCGCAGCGACCGTGACCGTGATCAGGCCTGCGACGCCCCAGGTGGCCAGCCACGCCTCTATCGTGCGCAGCAGGGACCACGCGAGGTTCCGAGACGGCGAGACCGAGTGCGCGCCGAGGCGGCGCGCGGCGACGACCCAGCAGCCGGCGAACACGCAGAGCAGCGCGAGCGACGTCCAGACGGTGTCCGTCCACGCCGCCTCAGGTACACGCGTCCAGAGGCCCGCAGCGCTTAACGCAGCGAGGACACAGGCCAACTCGGCGGTGGTGTTTAGTCGTTGTCGAGTGGCTCTCGACATCTGGTGTGGATCAACGTGTCAGGCTCCCGAGCTCTCTTGAGCCTTCTTCCGGGGCGGCAAGTCTAGGTCGGGGGAGGGTGAGCACGCAATGCTCGTGGTCGCCCGCGTCTTCGGTCTCGCAGCCGCTCCGCGCCTGATTTCGATGCGGCAAAATGCGTATGCGGTCGCGGCGAGAAGCGGGCGCCGAGCGCGGCTAGGCGGCGCTCCGACGCGCGATGGCCTGGGCGACTCCAGCAACGGGGCGAGGCCGGCGGCCCCGTCGCG
>JAYYEE010000205.1:0-13644 GCA_036160175.1 Planctomycetota bacterium | reverse complement strand
ACCATGGCGAAACACCTGTTCACCTTCCCCTGCCCTTGCTGCGACAAGATGGTCGAGGTCGACACCCGCTCCGGGAAGGCCCGGGCGGTCCGCGCGGACGAGCAGCGCGGAGGCCAAAATCTCGACGACCTCTTCGCGGCGCAGAAGCACGAGTCCCAGCGCCTCGACGACCTGTTCTCCTCTGCCAAGGACACGGAGTCGCGCCAAGAGGACGAACGCGAGCAGAAGCTCCAGCGCGCCAAAGACGAGGCCAAGAAGTCGCCGGACGAGAAGCCGCACAACCCGTTTGACCTCGACTGACGCGGGATTAACCGTAGCCCAACAGCGAGCCGACTTGGTAGATCGCGACCGCCGCCAGCCACGCCAGCGCCGACATGTACGCGAACACAAAGGCGGGCCATCGCCACGAGTGCGTCTCGCGGCGAATCGCCGCGAGCGTCGCCGCGCACTGGCTACACAAGGCGAAGAACACCATCAGCGCGATCGCGACCAAGCCGTTCATCGACGGTTCGCCGTCGGGTCCGACCGACTCGCGCATCGCGTCCTGCAGCCGCTGGTCTGGCTCAGCCGGGTCTGCTTCGACCTCGCCGAGGCTGTAGAGGGTCCCGAGCGTCGGGATGACGAGCTCCCGGGCTGGGAACGCCGCTAAGACCCCGACCGTGACCCGCCAGTCAAAGCCCGCTGGCGCGAACACTGGCTGGACGGCCTTGCCCATCCTGGCGAGGTAGCTGTTCTCCAGGTGCGCCGCCGCCGCGCGCGCGTCGACCGCCGCCAGCTGCGCCTCGTCCACGGCGCCCGCAGCCTCGAGCTGCTGTCGTTCGAGGTCGAAGCGCTGCTCGATCGCTGCCGAGCGCGGGAAGTATGCGAGCGACCAGACGACGATCGTCGCGAAGAAGATGACGGTCCCCGCCGTCTTCAAGAAGCCCTTGACGGCGAACCAGCACTGCAAACCGACGAGCTTGGCGCGCGGGCGCTGATAGACCGGCAGCTCCATCACCAGCATCGACTCACCGCCCTTCAGCGCGGTCCTGCGCAGCAACACGGACACCGCCGCCGCGGCCACGATCCCGAGCGCGTACATCCCAAACCGCATCAACCCGGCTTGGTAGTCCAGCGGGAAGAACGCCGCCAATAAGACCACGTACACAGGCAAGCGCGCCGAGCAGGACATCAGCGGCGCGACCGCGATCGTCGCGAGGCGGTCGCGCTCGTCCGTGAGGATCCGCGTCGCAGCGATGCCCGGGATCGCGCAGGCGAAGCTGCTGGACAACGGCACGAAGCTCTTACCCGAGAGCCCGAAGCGGCGGAGCGCGCGGGCGAGCAGGCCGACCGCGCGCGCCCTGTCTCCCCAGGCCTCGGCCACAGTGACGAACGCGATCAGCAGCGCGATCTGCGGCACGAAGATCAGCGAGCTGCCGACGCCGTTGACGATCCCGTCCACCAAGAAGCTGCGCCACGCGCCCTCAGCGGTCGTCGCCGCGACGCCGCCCGACACCCAGTCCTGCGCCGCCTCGATCCAACCCATGAACGGATCGGCGACGGTGAACACGAGCTGGAACATCAGCAGCACGACGACGACCAGCACGAGCGGCCCGAGCACCGGGTGGAGCAAGCAGCGGTCGATGCGGTCGGTCCTGGAGCGCGCGATCGTGCGCGCGAGTCGGTCGCCGTGATCCACCGGCGCGCCGGTCGCCGCCGGCGCGTCGAGCGGCGTCGACGCGAGGCGATCAAGGAGCTGCGCGGCCCCGCTCCCGGTGGCGCCGTCGACCTCGACGAGCGGCAAGCCGACGGCGCGCGCGAGCTGCGCGGCGTCGATCGGGAACCCCTCAGCGCGCGCTACGTCTGACTTGGTGACCGCCACGACGATCGGCAAGCCCAGTTCGCGGAGCTGCTGCAGCAGCGGCAGCTCGACCGCCAGCTTGGCCGCGTCGAGCACGAAGCAGACGAGGTCGGGGCGCGCTGCCGAATCGCGGAGGTGGTCGATAGCGACCTGCTCGTCCCTGCTCTGCGGCTGCATCGACGAGACGCCTGGAAGGTCGACGAGCTGCAGCGCGACGTCTCCGACGCGGGCGGAGGACTCCATCGCCTCGACCGACGAGCCTGGGAAGTTCACCGGCCGCTGCGTGCTCCCGGAGAGGTGCATCAACAGCGAGGTCTTGCCCGAGTTGGCCCGCCCGAACAACGCGACGCGGCGCGACGGAGACGCGGGGCTCATCGCTCACGCTCCCACATCGCCACCCGCACCCGCGCAGCCTCCGAGCGGCGCAGCGCGAGGCGGTAGCCCTGCACCCGGAACAATATTGGGCCGCCGAACGGGGCCGTCGCGAGCCGCTCGACGACGACCCCAGGCCAAAGCCCGGCCGACCTGAGGCGCTCGCTCACGGGGTCGTCACCGTCCACAGCGACGACCCTCACCGTCGCGGCCTCGACTCGGTCTAAGCGCGCGTCTCGGGGTTCGCCAGCGGGCGCAGTTCGGGAGTCGGGCACAGCGTCAGGCAAGGTTCGGAGGTCTTGTCGCAGCGTCTTGAGACGCTGTCTCAAGAACGGCATTCTGGGTCTCAGCATCGCACGATGCAAGGCTGGACGAGCGCTCGAGCTGCACCGTTGCCCTCACGCGCCAGATGATGAAACTCTGAGCCATGGAGCCGACCGCCCACACCACCTCCGTCAAGATCGCCGGGACCGAGGTCACGTTTGAGACCGGCCGCATCGCGCGGCAAGCGACCGGCGCGGTGCTGGCGCGCTGCGGCGACAACGTCGTGCTCGCGACGGTCACCGCAGCCGCGCAGCCCAAGCCCGGGCAGGATTTCTTCCCGCTGACCGTCGAATACCGCGAGAAGTTCGCGGGCGCCGGGAGAATCCCTGGCGCGTTCGGCAAGCGCGAGGGCCGCATCACCGATCACGAGGTGCTCGTCTGCAGGCTGATCGACCGCAGCGTGCGCTCGCTGTTTCCCGAGCACTACAAGAACGAGGTGCAGCTGCAGGTGCAGGTGCTCAGCTGCGAGCCGACCAGCGACCTCGAGAGCCTCGCGATCCTCGCCGCCTGCTGCGCGCTGCACATCAGCCCCGTGCCGTGCAACGGGCCCATCGCCGGCCTGCGGGTCTGGCGGATCGACAACGCATGGCACGCGTTCGTCGGCCGCGACAAAGCCGCCGACGCCGACCTTGAGTTCTCGGTCGCGGTCGGACCAGAGGGGCTGGTCATGCTGGAGGGCGAGGCCAAGGAGGCCAGCGAAGCGGACGCCGTCGCAGCGATCACGCAGGCCTCCGAGTGGATCGAGCGTTGCCACAAGGCGTTCGACGAGCTCGCCGCGAAGACCGGGCGCGTCAAGCAGCCCGCGCCCGAGCCGCCGGAGTTGCCGTCGCTGCCGACTGAGACCGCGACCGCTCTGCAGCAGGCGCTGAAGATCCAGCAGAAGCCCGACCGGCGCGCGGCGATCGCCGCGGCCGAAGCCGCGTGGCTCGAGGCGCTCGACGAGGACGCCCGCGGGCCGGCGAAGCAGGCCTACGGCGACGCGGTGTGGGAGCAGATGCGAGAGAACGTACTCGCCAGCGGGCAACGGCTGGATGGCCGCGGCAAGACCGACGTCCGCGCCATCTGGAGCGAGGTCGGCCTGCTGCCGCGCGCGCACGGCTCAGCGTTGTTCACGCGCGGCGAGACGCAGGCGATCGTCACTTGCACGCTCGGCAGCCCGGACGACGCGCTGCGCCAGGGCAACCTCGCCGACGAGAACGACCGGAAGTCGTTCTTCCTGCACTACAACTTCCCGCCCTACTCAGTCGGCGAGACGCGCCCGCTGCGCGGCCCGGGGCGCCGCGAGATCGGCCACGGCTCGCTCGCGCGCCGCGGCCTGCAGCCGCTGGTGCCGGAGCAGGCGCGCTTCCCGTTCACGATCCGGATCGAATCGGAGATCACCGAGTCCAACGGCAGCTCGTCGATGGCGACCGTCTGCGGCGGCTCGATGGCGATGATGCACGCTGGCGTGCCGCTCGCGCGGCCGCTCGCCGGCATCGCTATGGGGCTGATCTCCGACGGCGCGCGGCACGCGGTCCTGAGCGACATCATCGGCGACGAAGACCACCTCGGAGACATGGACTTCAAGGTCGTCGGCACCGAGCGCGGCATCACCGCCATCCAGCTAGACAACAAGCTCGGCGGGCTGCCCGACGAGGTGCTCGGCCAAGCGCTCTCGCAAGCGCGCGAAGGGCGCCTGCACATCCTCGCCGAGATGCAGAAGACCATCGCTGAGCCCGGCGAACCGTCGCGACACGTGCCGCAGGCGTTCCACATCTCGATCATGCCCGACGCGGTCGGCGCGCTGATCGGGCCTCGCGGGGCAAACATCAAGGGCATCACCGAGGCGACCGGCGCCAAGGTCAGCGTCAACGACGACGGCAGCGTGCTGATCTACGCTACGGACGCGAGCAGCGCGACCGGCGCGAAGCAGATGGTGCAGCGCTCAGCTGGCGTGCTGCACGTCGGCAAGTGCTACCGCGGGACCGTGACCGGCGTGAAGGACTTTGGCGCGTTCGTGCGCATCAACGCAGTGAACGAAGGCCTCGTGCCGATCGAAGAGCTCGACAAGGACCGCGTGCAGCGGGCCTCGGACGTCGCCAAAGAGGGTGAGGAGATGGTCGTCGCCGTGCTCGGCGCCGACGATCGCGGCCGCCTGCGGCTGTCTCGCCGCCAGGCGCTCGGCGTCAGCGACGCGCAGATCGAGTTCTGATCACCCTGGACGCGGCGGTAGCAGCGGCGGCCGATGACCTGAGGCGCTACGCTCGATGAGCCTCCGACCATGAAGCACCCCCACCTGCTGCTGCTTGTCCTGCTCTCCGCGACCCTCGCCGCTGCCGCGGCAGCGCAGGCGCCGCGGCCCAACCTGCTGCTCGTCGTCACCGACGACCAGCGCTTCGACCAGATGAGCTGCGCTGGGCACCCGACGCTTGAGACGCCGGTTATGGATCGGCTCGCCGAGGGCGGCGTCCGCATCACCAACGCCTTCGTGACCACCGCGATCTGCGCCGCGTCGCGCGCGTCGATCCTGACCGGGCGTCAGGAGGGCCACCACAACTACACGTTCGGCAAGCCGCCGATGGGCAAGGAGCTCGGCCAGACCTCCTACCCCAAGTTGCTCCGCGACGCGGGTTACCGCACCGGGTTCGTCGGCAAGTGGGGCGTCAAGTTCGCCAAGGGCGCGCTCGACGGCGCGTTCGACTACCGCAAGGGCTCCGGCCATCCCTACCGCAAGAAGGACGGCCGGCACCTGACCGACATCGTGACGGAGCAGGCGATCACGTTCCTGGAGGGGCAGGACCAGAGCAGCCCCTTCTGCCTGTCGGTGTCGTTCCACGCACCGCACGCCCAGGACGGCCACGAGGACCAATACCTGCCGCCCGACGCGTTCGTGCGTCGCTACGAGGACGCCAAGGTGCCGATCCCGCCGCTCGCGGAGAGCGGCTTCGCCGCGCTGCCGCCGTTCCTCAAGGGGTCGCTCGGTCGCGTCCGCTGGTATTGGCGCTTTGACACGCGCGAGAAGCAGATCCAGCGGACCAAGGACTACTGGCGCATGATCGACGGCGTCGACCGCGGCCTCGGCCGGATCCTCGACGCGCTGAAGCAGCGCGGGCTCGCCGACAACACAGTGGTCGTGTTCACGTCAGACAACGGCTACTTCCTCGGGGAGCGCGGGCTCGCGGGCAAGTGGCTGATCTACGAGGAGTCGGTGCGCATCCCCCTGATCGTCTACGACCCCCGCGCCGGCGCCGACCGACGCGGCGTGACGGAGGACGCGATGGCGCTCAACACGGACTTCGCGCCGACGCTGCTCGACTACGCAGGGCTAGAGGCTCCCGACGGCTACGACGGGCGGAGCCTCGCGCCGCTGTGCAGAGGCGAACAGGTCCCGTGGCGCGACGCGTTCGCCTACGAGCACCACATGGACCACGCCAAGATCCCGCCGAGCGTCGGCGTGCGCGGACCGCGCTGGGTCTACGCCCGCTACTACCGCCAGCAGCCCGCCTACGAGCAGCTGTTCGACCTGCAGAACGACCCGCTGCAACTGGTCAACCTCGCGACCGACCCGGCGCACGCCGCGACGCTCACAGCGCAGCGCGCCCGCTGCGACGAACTGCTGCGCTAGCCGAGCACGCCCTGCGGCGCGAACGCGATCGCGTCCGGCCTCGCGCTGTGCACGCGCTTCGCGGCGTCGACGGGCATGAGGCGATAGGTGTGCGTGCCGACCGGGCCGCTCCGAACGACGCATAGCTGTCCAGCGCGGACCTCCTGCGCCTCGCGGCTCGACAGGTCCAGCCACGGCAGCGCCCCGTCGTCCGTGGCGAAGTAGAACTTGACCGTGCCGGGGCCAGGCTTCTTCGCGCTCTCCAGCAACTGGTCGACAGCCTCTCGCTCTTGCTTGCGCTGCCGCTCGCGGTCGAGCGACGCCTGCTCTTTGCGGCCCCGCTCACGCTCCTCTTCGCGCAGCTTCTGGACCTCGTCTTGGCGCAGCTGCGCCTCCTGCTCAAGCTGCTCGCGCCCCTTCTCTTTGCGCTCGACGCGCTGCTGATGGGCTAGCTGCTTGGCCTTCTTGTCCGAGATCAAGTTGGCCTTCTTGAGCTGGTCGCGCAGGTTCATGCGGACACCTTATCCGACTCAGCTCTGGTCGTCGACGAGGTCCGGATGCGCCTCGTCGAAGCGAACCGCGATCCCGACCTGTCCCGCGCCCATGTTCTCGGTGCGGACTAGCTCGCCGGTGAGCACGCCGTCGCGCCCTGCGATCTCCACCTGGACCGGCAGGCGGCCCTCGGCGACGAAGAACACCCCTTGGTCCGAGATGTTCTGGCCGTTTCCGACCAGCACGTGGTCACCGATGCGGATGGTCACTTTACGGTCCGTCTCGACGCGCTCGGATTGACGGCCCGCGATCGATGCATGCTTGTCGTCAGTCATGGATCCTCCTTGGTCTCTATCGGCATCTGCCGCGTCGGTACTGAACCACCGACGCTACGGCACTATGGTGAGAGCGTGCGCGAAAGCAGTTACGAACGCGAGCCCGGGTACGCCTTGCGTTATCGAGACCGACGCTGGGTGACGGGTAGCGGCGCTGGCACCGACGCGCGCGAGCGCCGCGTGCTCCGCGCGCTGCTGGAGCGAGCAGCGCGCGGCGGCGGCGCGTGGCTCGACGCCCCCTCCGGCGCCGGGCGCCTCAGCGGCGAGCTGCCTGGTCGAGTCGTTCAGGTCGACCGCGACCCCGCGATGGTGCTGGCGGCTGGCGACGCCGCCGCGCGCGCCTGCGCCAGCGTGCACGCGCTGCCGTTCATGGACGGCGCGTTCGGCGGCGTCTTGTGCATGCGACTCCTCCAGCACATCGAGACGTCGGCCGAGCGGGTCCAGATCCTCGGCGAGCTCCGCCGGGTCAGCCGCGGGCCGGTCGTCGTGTCGTTCTTTGACGCGGTGAGCTTGCAGCACCTGCGTCGCAAGCTGCGCTCGATCCGCGGCAAGCGCGCGAGCGGCCGCGTCGCCATCCAGCGCGCCGATTTCGCTCGTGAAGCGGACGCGGCCGGCCTGCAGGTCCTGACAATGTCCGCGCTGCGGCGCTTCTTCGGCGAACAGACGCTCGCGCTGTGTCTACCCCGCGGCGACGGCGGACGCGCCTAGCGGCCCGCGGGTTCAGCGAACGGAGAACCGCGCCTGCGCGAAGTCGCGGAGTTCGGCGCTGCTCATGACGACACCAAACGGCCACGGCGTCGCGCGTCGGTGCAACGAGGCGAAGTCGAGGCCATTGAGCTCGCTCGCCTTCCGGGCGCCGACATACTCAAGGAGCCGCTCGATCGACCGTGACGCAGGGTAGCTCGAGAGCGCCACGAAGCGCACGGGCAGCCCTTCGAGCTGCGCCAGCGCCTGGGACGGGATCACGCCGCCGCCGATCAGCACCAACCCCGAGACCAACGGCCGAAACTTCGCGGCTTGCAACGCGACCACAGCGGCCGCCTCACGGTCACAGACGAGCACAGGCTTCTGCTCATTCGAAGGCAGCACCCCCGGCAGCGCCTGCAACGACGCGAGCAGCGCCTTTGCGTACGAGCGCCCGCCGCCGGGCGAGTCGAAGATCGCGAGGTTCCATCCCTCCGCGCGCCCGAAGTCGCCCAGCTCTCGAGTCAGCCAGCGCGCGTCCCGCACCGTCGGCGACGCCGGGCGACGCGCGCCGACGCCGTAGCTGGGAGCGCCCGTCGCGAACACGACCGTCGGGCGCAACTTCCGCGCGGCGTTAGGGCGCAGTACGCATGGCAGCGCCGCGTCGCCGCCTGGCAACGCGGTCGGCACCGCGCCGTGGATGCCGAGCAACGGCGCGCGCGACGCAGTCAGGTTGTCTAAGCTGCGCTCCAGGCGCTGCAGATCGGCGACCGCGTCGCTCTGTACGGCGAAGGCCTCCCCCGTGTAGGCCCGCGACACCCTGGCCGCGAACCCGTCCAACAGGGCCCGCGGCAGCGGCTCGAGGCCGGCCCGGAGCTCCACAGCCTTCCCCATCGCGAGCTCAGCGCGCCGCTGGTATCCGCGCAGCACATGCACCCTCCAACGGAGGGTCGGGTCGGCGCTGCGCGGCGCCGCGCCGTCGAGGAGGGTCTTGAGCGTCACCTCATAGGTCCCGTCCTCAAGACCGCTTCCTGGGACCACAACCTCGACCTGGGCGAGCCGCACGTCGCGCATGCTCACCTCATCGTCGCGCAGCTGCTCGAACACCACGTCGCCGGCAGCGTTCCGCACGGTGACTTCGAACGCCATGTCGCCGGCAGCGGGAAGCGAGAACGGCAGGTGCACGGAGAAGTGCGCCGACTGGCACGCAGCCTGGGACGCGTCGGGATCCACCACCTCCGGCAAGACGAAGAGGCCGAGCGCGCATCGCAGCTGGAAGGCTGCGTCGGCCTCGACCCCGCGCAAGTGAGCCAAGGCCTTCGCGATCGGGCGGAACGGGACCCCGCCGCCGTCCGCGATTAGCAGCGACGCGACCGTCTCCCTGTCCGACTCCGCGCGACCCTGGAGCTCTTCAAGCAGCTCCGCGCGCCGACGCTCAACGTGCAAGTAGCCCCAGCGCTCTCGATATGCAGGCCCCTGCGCAGCCGCGCTTAGGATGAGGGCTGCGGGCACGGCCAGGCGAACGACCGCGGTGCGAAGCGCGCTGCTGATCATGTCAGGATGCTAGCCGCAGGCCGCTTGGACGAAACGCCCCAGGCCGAACCGGCGCCCGAGCTAGCGCAGGTTCAGCGCCTTATGCGTCTGCGGGACCACTCTCACGTCGAACTCCGCGCGCGCCGCCGTGGCGACGAAGCGCGCCAGCTCACTCGGCGGCAGCGGCCGCTTGCACGCGCCGAACGGCGTGACCGGCTGAAGGAGGAGCACGATCTTGTTGCGGAGCCCGTTGAGCTGTTCCAACGCCCGCTCGAAGCTGACGTCGGAGACGCCGTCGGTCAACACGATCTTGACGTCCACCGTCGCGCCGCGGCGGAGCGCGAGCTCGCAGCATCGGACGTGCCGCGCGCCGTGGTCGTCACCAGGCCCCAGCAGCAGCGACTTGTCGACCGGCTGGGCGAGCGTCTCAGGCAACTTGTAGTCGGCGGACAGGTGATCGACTTGGTGAACGCAGGCTTCGAGCGCGTCTGGGTCGTGCGCGGCCGTCTCCAGGTGCAGGCGCAGACCGTGCGCTCGCGCGGCCTGCCCGAACTCCTTGACGAACTGCGGGAAGGCGAGCGGCTCGCCGCCGGTCACGCTGACGCGAGGCGTCTTGACGCCAGGCATGCAGGCCGCGGCGACCTGCCGCGCGAGCTCAGCGGCGCGCGACGCGCCGACGGGGTTCGACTCTTGCTGCGTGCGTACGCCGAAGCTCACAGGCGCGCTCGCTGGCGCCGCGTAGCTGTCAGGAGTGTCGCAATACAGGCAGCGGAGCGGGCACGTCGCGACCCGCAGGAACGTCATCGGCACGCCGACGAAGCGCCCCTCACCCTGCACAGAGTGGAAGATCTCCACCAGCGGCGCGCGCGCCTCTTTGGCCTGCTTCTCCCTCGCCTGCCGCCGCTGCTGCAGGTCCCGGAACGCGCCTTCGATGTCCATATCGATCAGGCGGAGAACCGCTCGGCGAGGCCGTTGAGCACCTCGACGCCGGCGGCGAGCTGGTCATCCGAAGCCGCGAAGGAGACGCGGAAGTGCGTGTCGCGGGCGGAGAACGCCTTCCCCGGGACGATCAGCACGTTCTCGGCGACGGCCGCCTCGATGAAGGCGTCGCTCGAGACAGGCTCCCCGTCCTTGCCCTTCGGCAGCTCAGGGAACGCATAGAACGCGCCCTCTGGCTTCGACAGGTTGAACGCAGGGTGCAGCGTCTCGACCAGCAAGTCGCGCTTGCGACGATATTCGTCGCGATGCGACGAGAGGTCGACAGCCGGCATCGCCGCGACCAGCGCGTGCTGGAACGGCGCCGGCGCGCAAACGAACGAAAACTGCTGCAGCGTCTTCAGCGCGTCGAGCACGTCGCTCGGCCCGGTCGCGTAGCCCATGCGCCAGCCCGGGACACCGTAGCTCTTGCTGAACCCGCCGAGCTGGATGCAACGGTCCGTGAACTGCAGCGGCGAGCAGTACTCGTCGGCGTAGCAGAACAGATCGTAGATCTCGTCGCTGACGAGCCACGCGCCGCACTTCTCGGCGATGCGCGTGACGCCTTCGATCTCATCGCGCGTAAGCAAACCGCCGGTCGGGTTACTCGGCGAGTTGACGAACACGATCTTCGTCTTGTCGGTCACCAATCGCTCGATCTCCTCGAGGTCGAGGCCGAACCGGTCGCCGGGTCGCTTCGGGTAGGTGTCGTAGTACTTCACCTTCGCGCCGCAGATCGCCGCGAGGTGCTTGTACATCACAAAGTACGGGTCGGGCAGCAGGATCTCGTCGCCCGGATCGAGCAGGCTGAGGAACGAGAGCATCAGGCCGCCGCTCACGCCGCTCGTCAGCAAGCAGGTCTCCGGCCGCTTGCCGAGGCGCGCCTCGACGTCGTCGAGCACCAGCTCGTTGAGCTCTGGCAGGCCTTGCGTGACCGTGTAGCGGTTGTGGCCGTCGCGCATCGCGCGGCACGCAGCTTCGACCAGCTGCTCCGGCGGGTCGTAGTGCGCTTGGCCGATCGAGAGGTTGATCGGGTCCTCCATCGTGGCCATCAGCTCGAAGATGCGGCGGATGCCGCTCGGCTCGATGCCGCGAACACGACTCGACAGGCCGATGGATTCAGCAGCCAAGGGAGACTCTCAGGGTGACGTGGTCAGAAGATGCAAACGGCCCGCCGACAACGGCGAGCCGCGGAGTCGTCCGAGCGCGCGTGGCGCGGGACGCGGGAGCAGAAGCGCGGTCGGCGTTTGCGCCTACTTCTTCTCCTCTTCCTCGTCCTTCTTCTTCTTCTTCTTCTTCTTGGTCACGACCTTGAACTTGGTGCGGACCTTCGGGAGACCGGTCACGCCGTCTTCCTCGGTCCACCGGCCGGCCTTCTTAAGCGCGGCGATGCGCTCGACGCGCGTCCATACGTTGCGTTGACCGACGCCGGTGCCTTTGGACCGGAGGCTGCTGTGGATCGACATGAGTAGTTCGGGTTGAAGGTCGCGCCTGCTGCGCGACGCAAAATCGGGGCGACCAGCCTACTTGATGTCGTAGGCCCGTGGCCAGTTCGTTTCGGCCCGATACTGACGAAACTCGGCGCATGGCACCTCCTCTGGGAGGTTCAGCAGCTCGTCGCGGGTCCCGTCGTGCTCAGCGTCGCCGTCAAAATACACGACCGTGACCCAGACGCCGGGCCGATACTCATGCGTCCGCGCCTTCGACAAGCCCTGATCCTGCAAATACTTAGCGAGATCAGAGGCGCGCTGTCGGGCTTCCTCCTCGGTACGGCGCTCGCTGACCCCAAAGGCGGCGACCACGAAGCCCTCGTCCGCGAGCTTGGTCGTGTCGTGCTCGTGGATAAATCCCGGCTGCACGCCAACCCGCGCGCGCAGCGGGTTCTCGCCTTCGCCGCCGTTGAGGCGGTCGCCGAGCAAGAAGCCGCCGCCGAAGGCAGCGAGCAATCCGACCGTGAAGAGAAACATCGGGACGGAAGCTCCGCGCTTCTTGCGGCCGCCCTTACCCGCCCGCCCCAGCAGGCCGTCGACTACGCCGAGCAACGACGCAAACATCCCCTTGCGGGCCCAACGAGAGCCGCGGGAACGAGACTTTCCACGCGAACCGAGCAGCATCGCGATGTCGCTTGTCTTGCGCATCGAATCACCCCCTGCGCCCGGATTCCGGACGCGTCGCCCCTGACCGGGCATACACAGCAGACTGAGAAGAAGACCCGCCGGAGCGGGCTGACCGTATCGCCTTGCTTGACCGAAGCTCGGCGAACCGCAACGTAGCCGCCGCTGCGCTCGCGCGCAAACGTCGTCCTCACAGAATCCTGCGGTTCGTCGTCGACCTCAGCCTTCGGCGATCGCCAGCAGCAGCTTCAAGACGGCTGGGTCGGCGCCCTGCTCGGCGTCGACGAGGTAGTCCCGGGCGGCTTGCCGGGCGGCCTCCGCGCGCCCGAGCTTCTGCAGCGTCAGGGCGAGCAGATAGACCTGGCGGCCGGCGTCCTGCTCGTGACCCTGCTGCCAAGCGATGGCGAGTCTGCACAACCGCTCAACCTCGGCGAGCTCGCCGTCCTCGCTCCGGTGCAGCGCGGTCGCGAGCAGCCAAGCAGCCCAGTGCTGCTCCGGATCAATCTCCAAGCAGCGGCGGAACGCGGCGACAGCGCCGGCGAGGTCGCCCGCCTTCATCCGCTCGACCCCGCGCGCCTCGAACCTGCCCCAGAGCGCCTGCAGCTGCTCCTTGATGCCAGCCGCGTCGAAGTCGTCGGGGGCCTCGCGTAAGCAGGCTCGCCACGCGTCGGCGGCGCCGTCGAGGTCCTTTCGGAGCAAGCAGTCAAAGCCCAACGCGCCACGGCTCGTCGCGAGCTCACGGCGCGCGTCGTCGAAGTCCGGCAGCAGCCCGACCGCCTTCTCCAAGTATCGGACGGCCAGCGCGTAGCTGCGCTGCTCGTGCGCCAGCTTGCCCATCACGACGTAGGCCTTGCTCTCATCGGGGTTGTAGCGGAGCGCGTCCTCCACCAGCTTCTTGACCTCGCCGCGCTGCTCGGGGTCGTTGAGCAGCGTGTAGGCGCGACCGATCAACAGGTTCGAGAGGATCTTGCCCGTGTCGCGATCCTCAGGCTCGAGCCGCATGTACGCCTCGAGGAACTGCTCGGCTTCGACCAGCTCGTTGAGCCCGACCAACGCGAGCGCGACCTCCTGCAACAGCCGCGGGTCACGGCGGCGCTCGAAGCCTCTGCGCGCGAAGTCGAGCGCGCTGTCGAACAACCGCTTCTCGCGCATGAGGCGTGCCGCGCTGAGCCAAGCGGTCGCGTCCGCTGGGCGGAGCTCCGTCGCCTTGCGGTAGCAACGCAGCGCGGACGTCACCCGATCACGCGCCTGGTCCCAAAGCCCTTGCGCGAGCCATAAGCCCGCATGCTCGGGCGCACGCTCCCGCGCCGACGCTAGGCGTTGGTCGACCCGCGCGCCGCGAGGATCGTCGTCTTCCAGCCGCGGCGCAGCGCCCCGCGCCGCGCGCGCCAA
>JAYYEE010000204.1:0-12484 GCA_036160175.1 Planctomycetota bacterium | reverse complement strand
TTGCTCGCTGAGGATGCCGACGACGCGATAGCGGTCGTCGCCGCTGATCAGGACCGTCTGGTCCATCGGGTTCTCGAGCGGGAAGAGCAGGCGCGCCAGCGTCGCGCCGAGCACGCACACGTTCGCGAGGCGCTGGTCGTCTAGGTCAGACAGCCAGCGTCCTTCGCGGACCTTCATGTTGGTGATGTCCAGGAAGGACGGCTCTGTCCCGACGATGATCGACGTGTGGAAGTGCTCGCCGCGCATCATCGGGCGCTTGGCCTCGCGGACGCGCGCGATGTCTGCCGACGGGATCGACGCCTCGATCAGGTCGGCCTCTGCATAGAGCAGGCCATACGCGAGGGCCGTCCAAGTGCTCTGCGTGCTGCTCGACGCGGTCTCTGCCGGCTTCTTGCTGCGAGCGATCAGGTTCGTCACGCCCATATCTTGGAAGCGCTCGAGCGCGTCTTGCTTGGCGCCTTCGCCGACCGCGAGCATGGCGATGACGGACGCGACGCCGAACAAGATGCCCGCCGTGGTGAGCGCGCTCCGCAGCTTGTGCAGCATGAGGCTCTTGAGCCCTAGCCGGACGATGCGCATGGTGTCACGGATCATGCTTGAGCCTCGCCGGTTGCTGCTGGGCGCTGGTTCTCGACGACCTTCTCGACCTCGCCGTCCTTGAGCCAGAGCGTTCGGTCGGCGCGCTCTGCGACGTTCGGGTTGTGCGTGACCATGACGATGGTGACGCCGTCCGGCCGGAGGTCGTCGAAGAGGTCGAGGATCTCGCTCTCGGTGTTGCTGTCGAGGTTGCCGGTCGCCTCGTCGGCCAGCAAGAACAGCGGGTCGTTCATCAGCGCGCGGGCGATGGCGACGCGCTGTTGCTGGCCTCCGGATAGCTCTAGCGGCTTGTGCTCCAGGCGCTGGCCGAGGCCTACTCGGTCCGCGAGATATTCGGCCTTCTCGCGCGACTCGGGCCCTACGCGCCCTTGGTAGAAGAGCGGCACCTCGAGGTTCTCGAGCACCGTCAGCTGCGGGATGAGGTTGAACGACTGGAAGATGAAGCCGATCTCATGGCCGCGGACGTTGGAGAGGGCGTCGTCGTCAAGCTTGCTGACGTCACGGCCGCCGACCCGATATTCCCCCGCGGTGGGGCGGTCAAGGCAGCCGAGCAAGTTGAGCATCGTGCTCTTGCCTGAGCCTGAGCGCCCCATGATGGTCACGTAGTCGCCTTTGCGTACCTGCATCGACACGCCGTTGAGCGCGCGGACGACGTTCTCGCCCATCTTGTAGTGACGGTGGACGTCGACGAATTCGGCGATGATGTCGCGCTCGTCCACGATCACTCTCCGCCGCGGCTGCGGCTGCGGCCGCCGCCGCCGCGGCCGCTGCGCATGCTATTCATCATCGCGTCGGACAGCTGCTGCGCCTTGGAGAGGTCCTTGGCGTCGATCGCCGCGATGATGGCGTTGATCTTCTGCATGGCCTCTTCGAGGCGCTCACCGCTCATCCAGTTGCTCATGCTTCCAGCCATTCGTTGGAGCTGGGCCTTCGCCTCGCCCAGCTCTTCTGGGCTCATGTCTGGATACTTCTTGCGCCCGCCGCCGCGGCGGCTGGATCCGTCGCGGCGCGGCATCGCTTGGGGGCTCGTCGCTTCGGCAGCTTCGCCCTTCGGCGCGGGGGCCGGCTCTGGCACCTCTGGTTGATCAAACTTCGGGTCCGCTAGGGCGCCAGGCGGAGTGCGGTAGATCATGTCGCCCTCGTCGATGCCCTTGAGCACGACCACCTTCTCCTGGTTGTGGGCGCCGACTTCTACGGCGACCGCGACCGGGCCTTCGGGCGTGTCCTTCCAAACGTAGTTGACGGCGCGGTCGCGCCGGACGGCTTGGATCGGGACGGTCAACACGCTCGGCTCGGTGTCCACCGTGATCGTGGCTGCGGCCTTCATGCCCGCCTTCAGCGACTCATCCCGGTTGATCCCGTCGAGCATGACCTCGGTCGTGTAGACCTTCTTGTCGTTGCCCGACCAGCGGCTGGCGGAGTCGGCGACGGGCGCGACGTAGGTCACGCGGCCGGTCATCACTTCGTTGGGACGAACCTCGGCGCTGATGTGCGCTGGCATGCCGCGCCGGACCTTCTCGATCATCGCCTCTTGGACCGTGATGCGGCACTTCAGGCGGCTGTTGTCGGGGAGGATGATGATCGTCTGGTATTGCCGGATGCTCGTGCCTTCTTCGACAGGCTCGCTGTCGCCGCGGCCGCGAGAGACCTTCGAGTAGACGACCAAGCCCTCGCCGGGCGAGTAGATCACCGAGTTCTCGATCTGTCGGTTGAGCGTCGCGAGGCGGTCGCTGGCGATCTCGAACTCCTTTTGCTTCGCGTCGATGTCGAACTGTGAGTTCTTGCGCTCTGCGTCGTTCTTCGCCGTGACTCTGGCGACCTCGATCTCTGCGTTCTCCAGGTTCTGGCGGAATTCGATCTTGTCGCGCTGGAGCGTGTAGTTGATCAGGAGCTCGAGGTCGTTCCAGGCGATCGTGACCTTCGAGGCCTGGCTCTGGAAGGCGAGCTCATCTCGCTCGAGCTCGTTCCGAGTGATGAACTGCTTCTCCGCCAGTCGCCGGCTGTGCGCGGCCGTGTCTTCCTTGACCTTCAGGTCCGCCATCGCGAGGCGGATGGTGTCTGCCTGCTGCAGGATCTTGTTGGCCATTTCGCCCATGTCACGCTGCAGCGGATCTCCTGCGTCGCCCTTGACCGTCAAGAGCTTTCGGACCTTGCTGACTAGGCCTGCGTAGTTCTGTGGGTGGACTTGGCCGACGAGCTGCTCACGCTTGCCGCCAGCCGCGTTGTTGCCTTCGCCCTCTTCTGGAGGCGCCGGTGTGACCAGCTCCTGCAGGCGCAAGACCATGTCGGCGTTCTTGCCTTCAGAGCCTTGCCCGCCCTTGGCGCCGAGCAGCTTCTGGAGCTCCATCGACGCGATTTGGCGGCCGGACTCCGCGGTGTTCAGGTTCGCCAGCAGCTCCTTCTCCAAGATCTCCTGGGCGGTCCGCGCCTGCTCCAGCGCGTTGCGCGCCTTCTCTACCGCGATCTCCTGCGTCGCGCGCTTCTCGATCAGGTCGGTCACGTCGAGTTCGACGAGCTTGTCGCCCTTCTTCACCAATGTCCCCTCGGGGATCAGGCTGAGGATGGTCGCGTTGCCTTCGATTTGCGACTTCACCTCGACCTCGTTGACGGCGACGAGCTCGCCGCCCTCCTTGACGTTGATCGGTAGATCTTCGCGGCTGACCTTGTAGAGGTTGACCTGGTTGTCCGATGGCTTTTCCTCTGTGCCGCATGCAGCGAGAGCTGCGACGGCGAGGAGCAGGGCAGTTTTGGCGGAGCTACGTGGAAGCATGATCATTCTGCGCTTGCCGGCATCGGCAATTTGAGGTCGAAGCGGAGTCCCTGGGGGGACAGGCGGATCGCCTCTAAGTCGTTCATGAGCTGCAGCCGCGCGATCGCGTAGTCGACGATCGCGGCGTTGCGATTGAGTTGGGCGCTGAGGAGCGAGTCTTGCGCGTCGAGTTTGTCGAGGGCTGCGACGCGGTTCGCCGCGTAAAGGTCGGTCGTCGCCTCGACGCGTTGTTCCGCAAGGTCGACCGCGAACTTCTGGATCTTGTAGCTGTCGAGGGCGGCTTGGATGTTGCGCAGCGAGCGCCGCACGGCGGCGGTGCGCTGGTCTTCGGCTTGCTCTCGCGTCCGCAGGGTGCGGTCGAAGGTGATCAGCTGGCTGCGGTAGGCGTTCCGGAGCGGGATGCGGTCGAGGAACAGGTTGAGGCTTACGCCCGACGACCAGTTGATCTGTGACCAGTCCAACTTCCCGGTGGAGCCCGCGTCCGCAGGGACCGAGATGGCCGCCGAGAAGTCGAGCCCAAGGTTTAGCGCGTTCGCGGCGATGAGGACTCGCCTGCCGACGTCTTCGACCTGGTCGACCGTGGTCTGGTAGTCATAGCGCCGGCGCAGCGATAGCCGGATCGCCTCGGCTTCGTCGATGTCGACCTCTTGCACGCCATCTGCGACCAGGCGCGTCAGCTCGTCCGGGTCTAGGGAGATCTGGGCGGTGATCGGCAGCCCGAGCGTGAGCTTGAAGTTGTCCAGCGAGTTTTGGAGCTGGTTGGCAGAGCGGACGCGCTGCGCGTCGGAGCTGTACTCGCTCTGCTGGGCGCGGCCGAGGTCGACGATCGTCCGCCGGCCGGCGTTGTAGAGCTCTTCGATCTGCTCGCGCGACAGCTTGAAGCTGGCGTAGTTGGACTCGACGTTGCGGAGGTCCGCCATCTGTTGGACGACGTTCCAATAGTCGGCGACGAGGTCGATCGCGAACTGCGAGCGATAGCGCTCGAAATCTCGGATCGCGTAGATGACGTTCCGCTCCGCCTGCGTGAGCGGTTCACGCGCGATGCTGCGGCCGGCGCCGCGGAGGAGCGGCTGCGTGATGGTCAGGTTTAGGAACGGGCTGCCGTCGAATTGATCGCCGGTGCTGAGGAACTGCCTGAGGAACGTGTCGACGAAGCTCGCGACGATGCTGGCTCCACCGACGGTGTTCGCCGCCGCGCTCAGGTCGACGTCGTTGGTGAGGGAGACGCTGTCCTGCGCGTCGCTGACGCCCGCCGCGCGGCTGCGACCGCTGGCGCCGAAGCGGACCCGGAAGTCATTGAGGGTCGTCGTCAGGTTTAGCGCGGCGAGATAGAGGGTCTCCTTTTGGCGTTGGAACTCTCGGCTGTTCTCGGCCGCGACGTCCAAGGCGTCGGCCAGGGACAGCTGGATGGGCTCGTTGGCTGTCAGCAGCCGCCGCCGCAGCGTGTCGACCGGGCGCTCGACCTGGAACTCGCGCTGCTCACCCAGCACCTGCTCGGAGGCCTTGTCGAGCACCCCGTATACAGCGCGGTCGGCCCACGCGCGGTTGCCCTCCGGCGAGTAGCAGGCTGGTGTCGCGAGGACGGCAGCGATCAGGAGATAGCGGGTGTGAGCCACGATTCGGTGCGGGACTGGGCGAAAGTTGGGACGACGTTAGTAGAGCTCTCCGGTCGTTTTTTCTCCCTTCGCTGACGCGTGTTACTACGATAGGACGCGTTGCGAATGGGTCCGGGCGGGCCGTAGGAGCAGCGGGGGCATGCTGAGATTCTTGATTACCGCGGGGCCGACCCGCGAGCACCTGGACGACGTCCGCTACCTGAGCAACGCCAGCTCGGGCCGAATGGGGTGCGCGTTGGCCGAAGCCGCCTTGGCAGCCGGACATCGCGCGACCGTTGTGCACGGCCCCATCGAAGTTTTGCCGCCACAAGGTGTCGAGTGTATTTCGGTGACGTCAGCGCTCGAGATGCAGGTCGCTGCCGAAGACGTTTTCGCGACAACTGACATCGTGATCGCCGCGGCAGCGGTCGCCGACTGGCGACCTGCCGTTCGGGCCGCTGGAAAGCCCCCGCGGCCTGCGGGGTCGATCCACCTGGAGCTCGAGCCGAACCCAGACATCGTCCGGGGGTTGGCCGAGCGCAAAGGGGGGCGGGTCGTGGTCGGGTTCGCGCTCGAATCGGTCTCTGCGGGGATGTCCGCGGCGATCAAGCGAGGCCGGCGCAAGGTCGCCGCGAAGGGGCTCGACGCTGTCGTCGTAAACCTGCATGACGCGATCGGGAGCGACGACGCAGACTTCGTCTTCTGCTTCGCAGACGGCCGCGAAGAGCCGCTCCCGCGTTGCAGTAAGGCGCACGCCGCGGCGCGCGTCGTCGCGGCTGCCGAGGAGATGTGGCAGGCCAAGGCACTACGTAGCCGCGGCGCGCAGCCTGTTGAGGATCAATCCAAGTGAGTAGAAAGCAAGAACGAGAGTCGGGCCGCGGGTCCGTAGTCGAGGCCTGCGAGGCGGGTCCGTTCCAAGACCTGTCGCCGCGCGCGCGCGAGGTCGTCGCGATCGCGCTCTGTGGCTTCGGGGTCTACGCGCTGCTGTGCCTCGCCACGTTCAGCATGGCGGATCTCGACGGCGCGATCCCGACCGGCGGCATGCAGAACCTGGGCGGCGCCGTCGGCTACTACCTCGCGCTCGGCTTCACCCGATCGCTCGGCTTCGCCGGCTGGGTGCCGTTCGTGATGCTCTTGGTCTACACGCTGATGATTTTCCGCGGCCGCAGCTGCTCGCGGATCACCATCAAGATGCTGGGGATCGTTTGCTTCTCGGCCACGCTCGCGATCTTGCTCGCGGGCCACGACGGGCACGCCGGCGTGCGAAGTTCGACGCCGTTCGGGGCGGGGGGGGTCTTTGGGTCGGTCGTGTCGCCAAAGCTATACGCAGCCTTCGGCGGCACGGGGCGCGTCCTGATCTTGCTGTTCGGCGCGCTCGTCTCGCTGCTCATCGCGACGGAGTGGATGTTCTCGGAGCTCATGCTGCGGACGTATGAGGCGCTGGCGCCGTCGGCGCGCCGTTTGTTCGGTCGCCCCTTGGCCGCGGGAGTTGGGGAAGTCGATGAGCTCGGTGATCGGGAAGTGGCGTCACCCACGCGGCGTCGAGGCTCGGCGAGCGCGAAGGATCTAGAAGACGAGGAAGACGAGGAAGACGAGGAAGAAGAGGAGGACGAGGAAGAGGAATACGAAGACGAGGAAGAAGAGGAGGACGAGGAATACGAAGAAGAGGAGTACGAGGAAGAGGAAGAAGAGGAGTGCGAGGAGGAAGAGGAAGCGGCCGAGGATGACGGCGATGGGGCCGAGGGCACGGGAGAGGTCGCAGCCGAACAGCCGGCGCCAGAGCCAGAGCCAGAGCCGAAGCCGAAGCCGATGGTGATCCTGCGGCCGAAGCCGCGGAAGCGGCGCAAGAAGCCTGCGACGCAGACCGCGCTCCCGTTCGCCGACTACCCGTATCCTCCGGTAGAGCTCTTCCAGGAGCCGCAGACGAACGACCTCTGCGCGACCTCCGAGGCGCTCGAGCGCGGCGGTCGGGCGATCATCAGCAAGCTCGCAAACTTCAACGTGCAAGCCGAGGTCGTCGCGGCCGCCGTCGGGCCAGCCGTGACGCAATACGAGCTGCGGTTGGCGGAGAGCATCCGCGTCAACAAGGTGGTCGGCTTCGCTGACGACCTCGCCGCGGCGCTCAAGGCGATCTCGGTCCGCGTAGTCGCGCCGATTCCTGGTAAAGACACGATCGGCGTCGAGGTCCCCAACGAAGACCGCGAAAAGGTCTACATGCGCGACTTGCTCGAGCTCTACGGGCGCGCTGAAGACAAGGCTATCCCGCTCTACCTCGGCAAGGACGTCGCTGGCAACCCCATCGTCGAGGACCTCGCGCGCATGCCGCACCTGCTCATCGCAGGCACGACCGGCTCCGGCAAGTCGGTATGCATCAACACGATCTTGCTGTCGATCTTGATGACGCGGACGCCGCAAGAGGTCAAGCTCATCCTCGTCGACCCCAAGATGGTGGAGCTGCAGGCCTACAAGAAGGTCCCGCACCTTTGCTGCGAGGTGGTGACGAACACCAAGAAGGCGCCTGGGGTCCTCCAATGGGCTGTTGACGAGATGGAGAACCGCTACGCGCTGTTGTCTGCCGTCGGAGCAAAAGACATCAAGCGTTACAATCGCCTCGGGGCCGAGGAGATCGCGCGCAAGCTTGGCCGTGATCCGGATCCGGACCGGGTGCACCTCAGCTACGTGGTCATCGTCATCGACGAGTTCGCAGACTTGATGAACGTGGCCTCCAAGGAGGTTGAGGAGCTCATCCAGCGCCTCGCGCAGAAGTCGCGGGCGGTCGGCATGCACGTGATCATCGCGACGCAGCGTCCGTCAAAGGAAGTCGTCACCGGCGTCATTAAGAGCAACCTGCCCTGCCAGATCGCGTTCAAGGTCAACCGCAAGATCGATTCGCGGGTCATCCTTGATGCCAACGGGGCCGACAAGCTGATGGGCAACGGCGACATGCTCTACAACCCGCCCGCCGGCGGGGTCTTGATGCGCGCGCAGGGCACCTTCGTCTCCGATGAAGAGCAGGACGCGGTCGTCGGGTTCCTGGAGGAGCAAGGCCAAGAGCCGGCGTTCAACCCAGAGCTCGTCCAGCGCCAATCGAGCTCGCGTCCGGCGTCGGCCGACAAGGACGACCGCTACTTCGAAGCCGTTGAGGTGATCGTGGGGCAGCAGCGTGGCTCCGCGACGCTGATCCAGCGGTCGCTCTCGGTCGGATACACGCGGGCGACGCGGTTGCTCGAGCTGATGGAGGAGGACGGCATCGTCGGTCCGTTCGTCGGCGCGAAGTCGCGCGAGGTCTTGTTGACGTTGGAGGAGTGGCACGCACGCCGCGAGGCCGAAGAGCAGGCTGCGGACGAAGCCGAATACGAATACGAGGACGAGGACGAGGGCGAGGACGAGTCGGAGGCCGGCGAAGAGGGCGGCCAAGCGCCAGGCGAGGCCGACCTCGACGAGGCGGGGGAGCCTCAAGCGGACGGCGGCGCCGTCACGTAGAGCGCGGCGCCCGACGCGGGGTAAGCCGCGCGCGAGCGGCCTCGCGGGGCCGAACTTCGCGTACGCAATCGCTTGTGGGGGCGCGCTCCGGTCAGTAGATTCGAGGCTTGCGCGTCCGGTGGTATCGGACGCTTGAGGCAACGGCCCTGGAGGGGCGCACATGACTGTGAATAGGCTGGGCACCGATCCCGGGCTCGAAGGCGGCCAAGCTGCATCGAGCTCTCGCACCGTCGCGGATTGGCTCTGGCCGTTCCTCGTCGGTGGGCTGTCGCTGTTCTCGATCTCCGCGCTCTTCTACTACCACTTCCACCGCCTCGAGCTGGAGCCAACGAGCTTCCTGCAGCAGCTGTTCGCGGGGCTCTACGACACGTTCGGGTGGGCGCCGCTGGTGGTGTTCTTCTTGCTCGTGTTCGCTTGGTCGACGATCTGGTTCGTCACGGGCGTGCTAGAGCGCCCCGGGTCGCGGCTGACTCGCCTCCTCGTGATGGCGGTGATGCTCGGCCTCTTCCTCAACCTTGGAGACGGCGGGGTCGCCCAAGAGCCGCACAAGGGCGCGTTCGGCGCTTGGCTGGCGAGCCGCTTGGTCGCTGCGGTCGGCTACTTGCCGAGCCTCGTGCTGGTGTGGTTCACGACATTTGCGTCGCTGTTGCTCGCCACCGACTGGTTCTTCAGTGAGTGGTTCGAGCGCCTGCGCCCAGCTCCTTCCAGCGATGTCGGCGTTGAAGGCGAGGTTACGGATCACCTGCGCGCGTTGGGGCAGGATCCGACTCCCGCGCCAAACGTCGCCGCCGCCGCGGTGGTCAGCGATGCAGGGCCGGCGCCGTCCACGGTGTTGGAGGCCTCTGGGCCGGCGGCGGAGGCAGCGCAGGGGCCTGAGCCGCAAGCTAAAGAGGCCGAGCCAGAGCCCGCCCAGGAGAGTTACGCCGATCGGCGCCGCGCTCGGGCAGCGCGTCGGCTTGCGCGCGGCGGGCGGTTTACGCAGGACCCTGAGCCAGAATCGTCCGGCGAGCTGGGCCAGGAGTCGGCGCCAACCGAGGCGTTGACGGAGGCAGAGGTCGAGTCCTTCTATGAGGAGCCCGCGACCGAGGACGTCCACGAGCCGGGCGGCGCCGCCGAGCCCGAAGAAGACCTGATCGTCGTCGCCCCTGAGCATGTCGAGGCCGAGGAGCTGGAGCTCGAGGCGTTCGAGAGGGGCGTGGGCGACGGCGCGGCAGAGTCTCGCGAGGGCGGCGGTCATCCAGGCGCCGCGGAGGTGTCTGAGCGTGAGGTCGAAGTCGACCTCGGAGACGACGTCGACTTCGCGGCGGAGACGTTGCGTAGCCAACAGGACGCGGCCTCCGCGTCGGGAGATGAAGCCGAGACTCTCACGACCGATCGAGCAGAGGGAGCCTCGGCTGCTGCCTCGGCGGAGTATGCAGTGACTGCCGGCGACGGGGCCACGGCTGAACTCGAAGAGGAGTCCGAGGACGAAGCCGACGCTGAATACGAAGAGGAGTCCGAGGACGACGCCGACGCCGAATACGAAGAGGAGTCCGAGGACGAAGCCGACGCCGAATACGAAGAGGAGTCCGAGGACGAAGCCGACGCCGAATACGAAGAGGAGTCCGAGGACGACGCCGACGCTGAATACGAAGAAGAGTCCGAGGACGACGCCGACGCCGAATACGAAGAGGAGTCCGAGGACGAAGCCGACGTTGAATACGAAGAGGAGTCCGAGGACGAAGCCGACGTTGAATACGAAGAGGAGTCCGAGGACGAAGCCGCCGCCGAATACGAAGAGGAGTCCGAGGACGAAGCTGACGCTGAATACGAAGAGGAGTCCGAGGACGAGGCCGACGTTGAATACGAAGAGGAGTCCGAGGACGAGGCCGACGCTGAATACGAAGAGGAGTTCGAGGACGGCGCCGAGGCCGAATACGGACAGGCGTCCGAGGGTGAACACGCGCCCGAGTATGAAAATGGGTCAGAGCTCGCGGCTCCGAACGACGCAAAGCTCGTCGGGGAAGGGGCCGGCGAACTCGCTGAGGTAGACGGGGCGCACGTGGGCGATGGCGCCCCTGAGGTCTCGGTGACCTCGGACGAAAACGCTGAGGCAGCGATTGCGATTCCGCGACCCGATGAGCCCGGGGAGCCGTCTGTGCCGACGCCGCCAGCTGCGCCGGCAGAGCGCAAGCAGCAGCTCTTCTTCGGTGGCGTAGACGAGGGCCTCGTCGAGGAGGCCCGCGAGCTCCTGGGGCGCGGTCGCCGCCTCAGCGCGTCGATGTTGCAGCGAAAGCTCCGGATCGACTACGAGCTGGCTCAGGAGCTGCTCCGCGAGCTCGGGCAGCGAGGATTGCTGGGTGCCGATGAGCCCGCGTAGCGGCCGATCGGTCACCGCCCGAATCTGGGCGCGCGGGTCCGAAATTCCCCGCTGGTGGTCGCGGATCACAACTCCGTTGTCAGGCGGGCGGAGCGCGCGTCCCTCCCGAGTTCTTCAGAGCTGTCCACAGAGTGTCAACGGTGCGCAGCCTTGCGCTGGAAGCACGCTCCGGTAACTAGGGAAGGCTCAGCGATGGTGGACTTCCAGCAGAACTTCGACGGACGAGGAGTGCCGCAGAACCTAGACGCCGAACGCTCGGTGCTGGGCGCGCTGCTGCTGCACTCCGACGCGGTCGTGGACGTCACCTTCCTCAAGCCGGACGACTTCTACCTGCCCAAACACCAGCAGGTCTTTCAGGCGATCCTGACGGCGTACAACACGCGCACGGCCACGGACCCGATCGTCGTCGGGGAGGAGCTCTCAAGGCTCGGGAAGCTGGAGGACATCGGCGGTCACGAGCAGCTGATGGACCTCATGGAGGGGGTCATCACGGCCGCCGGCGTCGTTTATCACGCGGAGATCGTGCGCGAGAAGGCGATCGCGCGAAGGCTGCTTGAGACGTGCCTCGACGTCGCCCGGCGCGCTTACGACAACGAGAGCGAAGCCAAGGAGCTGCTGGACGAGGCTGAGCGCAAGATCTTCGAGATCTCGGGGATGGACAAGAGCGGCGACGCAGTCAGCATCGCCGACGTCCTGCAGTTGACGTTTGAGAAGATCGATCGCCTGCGCGAGCGCGAGGGGCGCCTCACTGGGCACGCGACGGACTACTACGACTTCGACGACATGACGGGGGGGCTGCAGCCTGGGGAGCTCGTCATCATCGCGGCGCGGCCTTCCATGGGTAAGACCACGTTCGCCCTCAACTTGACCGAGCGGGTCTCGAACCACGGCAAGGGCATCGCGTTCTTCTCGCTGGAAATGTCTAACCAGCAGGTGATCCAGAACATGCTCTGCTGTCGTTCGCAGATCGACGGCTCAGCGATGCGCAAAGGACGCATCACCGATCAGCAATACAAGCGGCTGCAGGAGGAGGCGGCGAAGCTCTACGAGACGCCGATCTTCATCGACGACACTCCCGGCATCTCGATCACCCAGCTGCGCGCAAAGGCGCGGCGGCTGAAGCAGAAGCACGGCATCGACATGATCGTCGTCGACTATCTCCAGTTGATGACGGGCGGCGGCCGCTTTGAGAGTCGTCAGCAGGAGATCTCGGCGATCTCCCGTGGCTTAAAGAGCGTCGCGCGGGAGCTCTCCGTGCCGGTGGTCGCGCTCTCTCAGTTGAATCGCGACGTCGAGAACCGCGATGATCACCGACCCAGGATGAGCGACCTGCGAGAGTCCGGCGCGATCGAGCAGGACGCCGACGTCATCTTGCTCCTCCACCGTGACGACTACTTCAACCCGACGGAAGAGAATCGCGGGCTCGCCCAGATCATCATCGCTAAACAGCGTAACGGACCGACCGGAGAGGTCGCGCTGCGCTTCTTCCGCGAGTATATGCGCTTTGAGAACTACACGCGCCGCGCTGAGCCGATGCAGTGACGCCGCCCTGGGCGTGTTGGCGCGATTGATCGTCGCTGCCGGGTTGTCCGTGGCGCTCGCTGCTCAAGAGGTCTCGCAGCCTCCGCAGGGCCCCGGTGTGCGCGTAGATCGGCCGCTGCCCACGATCAGCGGCGAGGT
>JAYYEE010000203.1:0-5645 GCA_036160175.1 Planctomycetota bacterium | reverse complement strand
GGCGGCGGACCCGCCGGCGCGACCGCCGCGACCCTCCTCGCCAAGGCCGGCCACAAGGTCGGTTTGTTCGAACGCCAGGCGTTCCCCCGCTTCCACGTCGGGGAGTCGCTGGTCCCGGCGGTCAACCTGACGCTAGACAAGCTCGGCTTGCGCGAGCAGATGGACGCGCTGCGGTTCCCGCAGAAGCACGGCGTGCAGTTCTACGGCGCCGACGGGCCGAGCCGGCCGTTCTACTTCTCGGAGGTCGCCGACCCGCGCATGCACCACACGTGGCAGGTGCTGCGCAGCGACTTCGACCGCATGTTGCTTGAGAACGCCCGCGCCGAGGGCGCGCACGTCGAGACCGACACCCAGGTCGTTGAGGTGTGCCTCGAAGGTGAAACGGCGACAGGCGTGCGCGTTCGTCGGCTCGACGAGAGCGAGGCGACAGTGCGCGCGCGCATCGTCCTGGACGCCTCGGGCCAGAAGGGCGTGATCCCTCGCGAGCTCAGCCGACAAGAGGGCGTGCCGGGCTTGGAGAACACCGCGGTTTACGCGCACTACGAGGGCGTGCGGCTCGACCCTGGCATCGACGCCGGCTCGACCTTGATCTACCGCCTCGACGCCAAGTCCTGGATCTGGTTCATCCCGCTGCCCGACGTCGTCAGCATCGGGCTGGTCACGTCGGCCCGCGAGATCCTGCGCTTCGGCCAGAACCGCGACGAGATCCTGCAGGCCGGGATCGGCCGGTGCCCGCACCTCAAGGAGCGGCTCGTCGACGCGAAGATCGCCGGTGAGGTGCGCGTCGCGCGCGACTTCTCATACCGCGCCGCGCGGGACGGCGGGCCCGGCTGGGCGCTGATTGGGGACGCGCTCGGGTTCATCGACCCGGTCTACTCGACGGGCTTGCTGTTGTCGGTCCGCTCCGCCGAGCTGCTCGCGAGCGAGGTCACCTGCGCGCTCGCGAGCGACGACGAGCACCCGGATATGCAGGGTCGCTCGGGCGAGTGGCAGGACGCGTTCGATCGGTTCTTGCCGCTGGTGCGCGCCTTCTACACCGAGGACTTCCGCTTCGGAGAGCTCTCTAAGCACGACGCCCATCGGCAGGGGCTCACGGACCTCTTGACGGGCATCGTCGACACCAAGGAGGCGATCGGGGTGACCGCGAAGATCCAGCAGATGTTCGACGAGGAAGTGGCAGCCGGCTCCTGAATCGGGCGCGCGCGGCCGGCTTGGCGGTATCCTCTACCGCCACGCCATGCTCCACGCTCCGCTCCGCCTCACGCTCGCGCTCGCAGCCGGGCTCTCCGCCTCTCTCGCCGCGCAGGACTGGCCGCACTGGCGCGGTCCGCACTACAACGGCGCGACCGCCGCTGCCGGGTTGCCGGCGACGTTCGGACCCGAGGAGAACGTCCGCTGGGCCGCCGACCTGCCTGGGCCCGGCGCGAGCACGCCGATCGTGCTCGGAGAGCGGGTCTTCCTCACGTCGGTCGACGCGGACCGAGAGCGGCTCGTCGCGATGTGTCTGAACCGCGAGACCGGCGAGGTCGTGTGGCAGCGGGACGCCGGCAGCGGTTACCAAGCGACCAAGCAGTGGACTAGGATCGCGCGCGGCGCGCGCACGCGCGCGACCTTCGCGTCGCCGTCGCCGGTCTCGGACGGCGAGCGGGTGGTGTTCTTCTTCGGCAACGGGGACCTCGTCGGCTACGGCGTCGACGGCGAAGAGCTGTGGCGGCGCAATGTCCAAGCAGACTTCGGCGACTTCGCGTTCAACTGGACGTTTGCGGCGAGTCCGACCTACCAAGGCGGGGTGGTCTACCTGCCGGTCTTGCAGCGCGACGTCCCGATCCACAAGAAGCCGCGCGGCGGCGGGCGCCGCGGCCCGCAGCAGGCGCAGGACGCCGCGGCGACCAAGGCGAAGGACCAGATCGATTCGTTTGTGCTGGCGGTCGACATCCGCACCGGCGAGGACGTGTTCCGTCATGTGCGGCCGTCGCCGGCGCAGGTCGAGTCGCTGGAGTCCTACACGACGATGATCCCCTACACCCGCGATGGTGGTCGCGAGGAGCTGCTGCTCGTCGGCGGCGACGTGCTCACTGGTCATGACCCGAAGCCGGGCGGCGAGCTGTGGCGCTGGGGGACCTGGAACGAAGGCCACCGCGAGCGCTTTTGGCGGCTGGTGCCGACGGTCGTCGTCGGCGACGGCGTCGCGCTGGTGTGCGCGCCGAAGCGCGCGCCGGCGTACGCCGTCCGGCTCGGCGGCAGCGGCGAGCAGCCGGCGGACGCCATGATCTGGAAGAGCGGCGGTCGCCCGAACCTCGTCTCCAGCGACGTGCCGACGCCCGCCTACCACGACGGCAGCTTCTTCGTGCTCAGCGACGTGCGCTCGGCGATCTCGCGGGTGCGCGCTAAGGACGGCGAGGTGCTCTGGTCGACGCCGATGCCCAAGGATCACCTGTGGCGCGCCAGCCCGACGATCGCCGACGGCCGCGTGTGGTGCATCGACCACAACGGCCTCGTGATCGTGCTCGACGCGAGCAGCGGCGAGATCGCTCATCGGGTAGCGATGGGAGCCGAGGACGACGACCTCATCCGGTCGTCGATCGTCGTCGCGCACGGTGACGTGCTCATCCGCACGAACCGTAAGCTGTTCTGCGTCGGCCGCTGAGGCCGCGCGAACCCGTCAGAAGGTCACGCGCAGCGAGAGGCCGTAGGTGCGCGGGGCGCCGTTCTGGCCGACGAACTGCGTCGGGTCGGCGGGGTTGGCCTGGAACGCGAGCGAGACGTAGTCCTGATCGAAGGCGTTGTTCACGAACACGTCGACGCGCCAGTTCTCGTAGTCGAGGCCGACGCGCAGGTTCGTCAGGTCATACTGCTCCCCGCCGAGGTTGGCGGCGTCGTAGTAGAACTGGCCGACGTGGAAGTAGTCGACGCGCGCGAACGCCGCGTAGCGCTCGCCGATCTGGCGCCGGTATTGGGCGCCTGCTCCGACCGTCCAGTCCGGGGCGAACGGGAGCCGCTTGCCCGTGGCGTCTTGACCAAACTGATCGGTGAAGCGGTCGATCTCCGTGTCCAGGTAGCCCGCGGTGCCGAACACGGTGAGCGCGTCGCTCACCTCGCCGACGACCTCGAGCTCGACGCCGCGGCTGGTCGACTCGCCCGCGTTGCTGACGAAGCCGCCTGCGTTCGCGTCAAACTGGCTCAGCTGCATGTCCTCCCAGTCGACGAAGAACACCGCGGCGTTCGCCTGCAGGCGTTCGTCCATCCAGCTCGTCTTGAGGCCGAGCTCGTAGGTCCAGCTGGTCTCCGTTCCGAACGCCTCCTGCCCTTGCGGCGCGGTCAGGTTGAACCCGCCCGCCTTGAAGCCGCGCGCGACCGTCAGGTAGGACGTGACGTCGTGGTTGGGGCGGTACGTGATGCTCGCGCGCGGGAGTACTCGTGAGAACGAGCGCCCTTCTCGCGCCGAGGCCAGCGGCGCTGCGAAGCCGCCAGCGGTGAACGTGCGGTCGACCTCCGCGCGCTTGTCCTCGAGGTCGTATCGGAGCGCGCCCGAGACCTCGAGCCCGTCGCCTAGGAGCGCAGAGACCTGGCCATACGCGCTGGCCGTCCAGCTCTGGAACTCGCCGACGCTCTGGTCCGTGCCGACCTGCTGCTGGCCGAACAGGACGCCGACGCCGCCCTGGCGAAACTCGTTGGCGGCCGAGCGCTGCTCCTCGCTGTAGAAGCCGCTCAGACCAAACAGCCACCGGACGCCGGTCGACGCGAGGTCGCGCGGGTCATAGTCGCCGTCTGACTGCACCCGGAACTCCTGGTAGGCGTAGTCCTCTTCTTCCTCGGTGAAGCGGCGCACGCCGTCGATCTGGGAGAAGTCGAAGTCCGCGGACTCCTCGATCTGCCAGCTCTGCGCCGAGCTGATCGAGGTCACGCGGAAGCCGTCGCCGTAGTGCGTCCAGACCATCGCGCCGGCGAGGATGTCGCGATCCGTCCGCCCCTCGAAGTCCTGGTTGACGCGGTAGGGGTCGGCTTTTAGCCCGGCGCCGCCGAACGGCGACGGGCCGAGGCTGCCGAGCACGAAGCCGCCGTCGCGCGTCTCCTCGCCGTAGATCGAGAACCGGATGGTGTTGCGGTCATCCGGGGTCCAGACCAGCTGGGTCCGCGCGAAGGTGCTCTCGCGCGAGTCGACGTCGTTGCCGGTGAACTGGTTCTCAGTGAAGCCGTCGCGGCGCTCGTAGGAGGCCGAGACGCTCGCGGCGAGGGTGTCCTCGGTCACCGAGTCGGTGAACGGCGTCGTCGCGCGGACCTCGTAGCGCTGGGCGCCGAAGTTGCCAGCAGAGGCGAACAGCTCCGCGCGAGGTTGCCACTCGGGCTCCTTGGTGATCAGGTTGATCGCGCCGCCGATCGTGTTCCTGCCCCACAGCGCGCTGGATGGGCCGCGCAGGACCTCGACGCGGTCCAGGCCGACGAGCGAGAGGTTGGTGCTGCTGACGCTCAGCTGCGGCACGTCGTCGACGAACGTGGCCACGGCGGGGTCGCCCTGCCCTGAGCCGACGCCGCGGATGTAGGGGAAGCTCAGGCGCCGCGACGTGAAGCCGGTGACGAGCGCGTTCGGGACGAAGCGCGCCGCCTCCTCGATGGACTGTACGCCGGCGTCGCGGAGGAGCTCAGACGTGATCGGCGTGACGCTGCGCGGCAGGTCGGCAAGCCGTTGTCCGCCCCACTTCTCCGCCGTGACGAGGACCTGCTCGGATTGCTCGGGCGCCTCTCCGCGCGGCGGCTTCGCCGGGTCTTGCGGCTTCGTGGGCGCAGCGGCGGCGCCCTGTGCAACCACGCCGCCAGCAACAAAGAGTGATGCGGCGAGCGCGAAACGGAGGCGGGCGGGCGGCGTGTTGTGGGGCATAGCGGGTCGAGGAATCTACACCGGCCATCGCTGATCTCCAGCGCAACCCGGGTTGCGCCGCGCTTCCGTCAGCGGGCGCGAGACGTCGTACGAAGAGCGCGCGCGGCCTCGTCGGCGTAGGCTTAGGCGCATGAAGACCTCCACGGCCGCTCTCCTCACGACGCTCTTCGCGCATGGCTTCGTGCTCGGTCAAGCGCCGGGCTTCGCCCGTGTCTTCGACGACCACATGGTCCTGCAGCGCGACGAACCCGTGCGCGTCTGGGGCTGGGGCGACGCAGGCGCGACCGCGGTGGTCCGGTTCGGGGCGCAGGAGCGCGCAGCGACCGTCGCTATAGACGGTCGCTGGGAGGTTCTGCTCGACGCGATGCCTGCGTCGGCAGACGGCCGGCCGCTCACCGTGACGTTGGGCGCAGAGAGCTTCGCGCTCGAGGATGTCGTCGTCGGGGAGGTGTGGGTCTGCGGCGGTCAGAGCAACATGGCGTGGACGGTGCGCGGGACGCGCGACGCCGACTTAGAGATCGCTTGCGCAGACGACCCGCTGCTGCGGTACGTCCGGATGCCGCTCGAGGCGCGCGGCGCGCCGCGGCGCGACTACGCGCGGCCCGAGCACGGCGGCGCAGGCGAGGGCTGGCGTCGGATTGACCCCGAGTCGGTCGGGGAGTGCACGGGCGTCGGTTACTACTTTGCGCAGCGGCTGCGTCGCCGCCTCGACGTGCCGGTCGGCGTGATTGATGTCTCGTGGGGCGGCACCCTCGCGCAGTTCTGGGTG
>JAYYEE010000202.1:0-3923 GCA_036160175.1 Planctomycetota bacterium | reverse complement strand
CATCACGGGCACGGGCATCGGCGGGATCGACTAGATTGATAAGAGCAAGGTACTCAAGATGAACCGCGGGGCTGGGCGCGTCAGACCGGTCTTTATCCCGAAGATCATGGCGAACGCGATGGCCGGCCAGGCCGCGATTCGCTTCGGCACGATGGGCACGTGCTACGTCACGTCTTCGGCGTGCGCGAGCGCGAGCCACGCGATCGGCGTGGCGCTGCGGACGATCCAATACGGCGAGGCCGACGTGATGCTCACTGGCGGATCAGAGGCGGCGACGACGCCGCTTGGCCTGGCTGGGTTCTGCTCGCTGAAGGCGGTCTCGACGCGGAACGATGACCCCAAGCGCGCGTCCCGCCCCTTTGACAAGGACCGCGATGGCTTCGTAATGGGCGAGGGCGCTGCGGCGCTGGTCCTCGAGGAGCTCGAGCACGCCAAGGCGCGCGGCGCGGACATCATCGCCGAAGTGAAGGGCTACGGGTCGACCGATGATGCCTTCCACATTACAGCGCCCAACGAAGACGCGGACGGGCCGAGTCGAGCGATGGCGCAAGCGCTGAGCGACGGCGGGCTGAACCCTGAGGACGTGCAATACGTGAACGCGCATGGCACCAGCACCTACCTCAACGACAAGATTGAGACCGCGGCCATCAAGCGCGTGTTTGGAGACCACGCGAGCAAGCTCTGCGTTTCTTCGACCAAGTCGATGGTCGGGCACTTGCTGGGGGCGTCGGGAGCGATCGAGCTCGCAGCGTGCGCTATGGCCATCCGCGACGGTCAGGTGCACCCGACGATCAACCACGAGACCCCCGACCCGGAGCTGGACCTCGACTACGTGCCCAACACCGCGCGGGATCTCCGCGTCCAGCACTGCATCAGCAACTCGCTCGGGTTTGGCGGACATAACACCAGCCTCGCGATCGGTCGCTTCGAGGGCTGACCGGAGCTTCATCAAGCCCTGTCCCTACCCGTGAGAACTGTCCTGACTGCGGATCTCGGCGGAACCAAGTGCCGGTTCGCCTTGGTCAGCGAAGACTACGGCGTGCACGCCGTGCGGCGGGTGGACACGGTTCGAGAGCGTGAGCCGTTCTTGGCGAACATGCTCGCGGCGATCGAAGGCGTCCTCGCGGACGGGCGCGCTGCGGGCCTTGAGCCCCCGGCTGCGTTCGGGGTCGGCGCGGCTGGTGTGGTCGGCGTCGACGGCGAATCGCTGGGTGATCCACCCAACTTGCCGCTGAAGGGCTTTGGCCTGCGTGATTGTCTCTCCGGCGCGACCAAGCTGCCTGTGACGCTGCTAAATGACGGGCGGGCGAGCGCGTGGGGGGAATATCTGCGCGGTCACGCAGCGGGGCGGGACCCGCTGCTTTGTTTGTTCTTTGGGACCGGGATCGGCATCGGGCTGATCGCCGACGGCAAGCCCTACCGCGGCGCCGCGAACGCGGCGGGGGAGATCGGCCACACCGTTTACATCCCCGGCGGTCGACAGTGCCCCTGCGGCGCGCGCGGCCACTACGAAGCCTATTGTGGCGGTCGCGCGATCACGGAGCGCGCCGCGGCAGAGCTCGGGAACGGACAGGGCGGCCCGTGGGACGTTGGCTCGGTCGTCGCCGCAGCGGCTCGCGCTGAGGTGGCCGCTGGCGCGATCTTGGAAGAAGCCGCGACCGCGGCCTGCACGATGGTCGTCAACGCCTGCATCTTGCTGAACCCGAGCGCGGTCGTCTTGGGCGGCGGGGTCTTGAGCGGGTGGCCGGAGCTGCGGACCCGCATCATCGAGGCTGTTCGCGCCCAGACGGATCCGAGCATCCATGAAGGTCTGGAGTTCGTGCCGAGTATGGGCGGCTCTGACGCCATCCTGTGGGGTGCGGCGGCCGCGACCGGCGCCCTCTGGTCACGCTGAGCGCGCGACGTATGGTCGCGCCGAAGGTGGCGCGAGGCTATGCTCGTGGGCGCTGGTTGGGCGCAGCAGGCCGCTGCGGCTGCAGCGAGGGGCAACATGAACGTAGCGGTTTTGATGGGTGGTCGGTCACCGGAGCACGACGTGTCGGTCGCGTCTGCTCGGCAGGTGCTGCGACACCTCGACCGGGCACGCTGGACACCATGGCCCGTCATGTTGGAGCGTGACGGCGCTTGGCGCGTGGCGCGGCGGCCGCTTGCTGACGGCCAGGATTGGGACCCTGCGGACGCGGGTGCATGGCGCCCGGCGTCCCGACCGGGAGCGGCCCTGGACTGGCTCATGGACGAGGCAGGCGTCGACCTCGCGTTTCCCGTGCTGCACGGCGCATACGGCGAAGACGGCACCGTCCAGGGTCTCCTCGAGCTATATGACCTCCCGTTCGTAGGGAGCGGCTGCGCGGCGTCTGCGGTCGCGATGGATAAGCTGAGGGCTCGCGAAGTCTTCGCCGCTGGTGGGGTCGCGACGGCGCCGGCCTACGTTCCGCGCGACCCCGGCACGCGCAACCCGGCCGCGGAGCTCGCGGCGATCCAAGCCCAGGTCGGTTTGCCCGCCTTCGCGAAGGTCGACGTCTCGGGAAGCACCGTCGGCGTCGCGCGCATCCAGCACGAGCGCGACCTCTCCGATTTCTTCTCTGGCTACGGCCGCGCGTTCCGGCGCTGGTTCGCGGAGGGCGCGGTTGAAGGCGAGGAGATCACCGTTCCCGTGCTCGGCAACACCGGGCAGCAGCCCCGCGCATTGCCCGCGGTCGGCATCTACCCAGTGAAGGATGATTGGTTCACACACGAGGCGAAGTATGAGCCAGGCGCCACCGAGGAGATCGTCCCGCCGCGGGGCCTTAGCGCGGCGCAGCTGGAAGAGGCGCAGCGCATCGCGGTACGATGCCACGAGCTGCTGGTCTGCGACGGCATGTCGAGGACGGACATGATCTTCACGCCTCAAGGCCCGATCGTCTTGGAGACCAACACCATCCCGGGGCTCACCGAGAACAGCCTCCTGCCGCGCGCGGCTGCGGCAGCAGGCCTGTCCTTCTCGGGGCTGCTCGACCACCTCCTGGAGGCGGCGCTCGGTCGGGCGCTGCCGCTGCCAGACGACTCCGTCAACGCGCCAGCATGACCTTCTGTTGCGACATGCCAGCTTTTGGGGTCCTCGCCCAGGCCGAGGGGGCGCCGGCAACGTCTGGCTGGGCCTGGCTCGCGGACGCGATCGCAGCGCCGGGGGTCATCGAGGCAGCGCTGGTGACGTTCGGCGCCTTGGTTGGGCTGCTGGTCTGGTGGCGCCTCGCACGCTTAGTCCGCAACGCGCGGGACCGCGCGAGCCTTTCGGACTACCTCCTCGGCGTCGAGCAGGCGCTGCAAGGAGACCGCGCGGGGGCTCGCAAGCGGCTTGAGAAGGTGCTCCGCGAAGACCCTGAGAACCACTACGCGCGCCTGATGCTCGGGAAGGTGCTGGGCGAACTCGGTGAGGCAGAGCAGGCGCACCAGCAGCACCTCTACCTACAGCGAGCCTTCGCTGTCGAGAGCAGCGAGAACGAGCTTCTGCTAGCGCAGAGCCTCTTGGCCGCTGGGCTGCTGGAGGAGGCGGGGGTCGTCGCCGAGCGCCTGATGGCGCGCTCGCCGGCCCAAGTGGACGGTTGGCGATTCTTGTATCGCGTCCGCCTGCAGCAAGGAGACCCTTCAGCGGCGGCGGCTGTGGGGAGGCGCGCGCTCGGCGCGACGAAGGACGGTGAGGCTCGCCGCGCCCTGTCGCAGGATTTGGCGCGCACATACGCGGATGTGGGGACCGCAGCCTGGCGCGCGGGGGACGCATCTGCGGCGGCAGCGGCCGCGCGCGAGGCGGGCCAGCTAGACCCCACCCACGGGCAGCTCGCGCTACTGAACGCGCGGTTGGACGGCGCGCGCGGAGACTTCGGCGACGTAGTTCGTCAGCTCGCAGCGCCCGCTGATTCACGCGCGCTGGTCGATGCGGGCGATCA
>JAYYEE010000201.1:0-6113 GCA_036160175.1 Planctomycetota bacterium | reverse complement strand
CCGGCTCAGGTCGCCTGGGTCGTGGCCGTCGAACGTCGCAGCACCCTGGACCTCGTCGCCGTTGATCCAGCACGACCAGGTGCGGCCGAGGTAGTCCTCTCGGACCTTTTGCAGCGCGGCCTCGAAGGCCTGCTGGTTCTCTGGCTGGGCGAAGTCGGTGAAGGGCTCGTTGCGGAAGTCGGAGAGCTGCACGTGTGGAATCCTGAGTCGGCGAGGGAAACGGGCCGACCAGGATGAGGAGCCGGGGCTCCAAACGCAAGCGACCTACCGACGGTGGGCGGAGGTCGTCTGAGCGAGGGCGCGATCCCCGGGCGCAGTGGACTTGGGCCCGAACGACAACGGGCGCGCGGCTCATCGCCGCGCGCCCGTTGCCTTCCACGTAGGCGGCGAGCTCGCTCGCCGCCCTGTGGATCGGTCGCTCTAGAGACTAGAGGCCGACCGTGCCCGTGAGGCCGTTCGACGTCGCGATGCCGAAGGCGTTCCGGCTCGACGACGAGGTCGCCTGGACCGTCAGGCTGGCGCCAGCCAGCGACGGATCGTTCGGGACGGACAGCGAGAACGTCGCGTCGTCCGAGCCGCTGTTGGCCGCGAAGTAGGCGCCGAGCTCCGCGCTCGTGTAGGCGAAGCAGCCCGGGGCGCCGACGACGCCCAGGTCCGTGCCCGGGTTGACGGCGCTGCTGCCGAAGAAGAAGAACGCGCCCGGGGCGCCGCTCTCCAGCTCGGAGCAGGTCATGTCCCAGCTCGTGCCGATCGACGGGTTGTTGCTGTTCAGCGCCAAGCCCGCGACGTCAGCGGCGCCGAGGGGGCCGAGCGGCGGGCCCGCGGTCACGACGGTCCAGTCGACCGCGGTCGACGGGCCAGCAGCGGCCGGCGGGTTGTTGTAGGCCACGAGCATTTGGTTGCCATTCGTGTTGACCTGACCGAACTCCATCGTCCAGCTGCCGTTCGAGACGTCGCAGGTGATCTTGATGTCGTTCGGATCCGTGGTGCCCCACTCGTAGATGCCGTCGTAGACGACGGTCGCGACCGTGCCGCTCTCGAGGTAGTAGACGCCACCGACGCCAGCCGATTCGTTCGCGTCAGGCTGGAGGTCCGTCCACGCGTAGATGGCAAGCGACGGGTTGCTCTGCATCGCGGCGACGCTCGGCGTGAAGCTCGTGCTGTTGCCGGGGCCGTCGGCCATCCAGCCGTTCGAGCCGAGGAACATGCCCAGCGTGCCGCCGATGGTCGAGACGTCGAACACGTCGTCATCGCCGAGGCCGAGGACCTGCGTCGAGCCGAGCGGGACGGCGAAGCCGCTGCCAGGCGTGCGGGAGACGGTGATGCCGCCCGCGCCGTCTTGCGTGGCGGTCAGCTTTTGACCGGCGAGGTCTTGCGTGGTCGGAGCAAACATCTCGTGGACCGGGACCGAGGTCGCGAAGCCGCCGAAGACGAAGTCCGAGTCGCCCGGGTCGAGCGACGCGCCGCCGACCGAGTAGCCGATGAGCTGGTCTTCCGGGTTACCAGCGCCGATCTTGTCGAGCTCGACGGACCAGCCGCCGGTGTTGGTGTCGATGTCGATCTTGATGCTGTTCAGCTCCGTCGGCTGGTTCCAGCCGGGGACGTCGAGGAAGATGGCCGTAGCCACGCCGTTGGACTCGCTGTAGAAGCAGTTACCGCCCTGGTTGGGCTGCAGGTCCGTCCAGGCGTAGACCGCCGTGTTCGGGTTCGAGAGCATCGTGTTGATGCTCGGCGCGAAGCCGGTGCTGTTGCCGCCGCCCGTGGCCATCCAGCCGTTCGAGCCGATGAACATGCCGAGCGTGCCGCCGACAGTCGCGGTGTCCAATTCCATGTCGTCACCGAGGGTGATCGGCGTCGAGCCAAGCGGGGCGGCGAAGCCGGAGCCCGGCGTGACCGCGATGTCGAAGCCGCCAGACCCGTTGGGGGTGCCGGAGATCTTGTAGCCCTCGAGGTCCGACGTGCCAGACGCCTGATACTCGTAGATCGAGGAGTACTCGGTGTAGCAGCCGACGCCAAACGTCTCGGTCGTGGCGTTGGCTAGGCAGGCGCCGGGGGTCGCGCCGACGTTGTAGTACATGCTGCCGTTCCAGACTCGCGGCTGGAAGAGCTGCGTGGAGAACGGATTGTTCGCGCCGCCGCCGAGGTCGAGCGCGACCTCTGCGTTCGAGTAGTTTTGGTTCGTGCCATCGCCGTTCGTGTAGCGGTGGCTCGTGTTTCCGTCCATGAGCACGGCCATGGCGTACTGGCCCTGAGCCAGGAAGAAGCCGCCAGTCTGGCTAAGGCAGATCGGCGTGGGGAAGTCCGGGCCGGCTGAGACGCCTGTGCCAGCTGCAACTTGCGTCCACAGGCTCTGGTCCTGGTAAATCGGAACACCCGAGACGGGATCGACAGCGTCCCAAGTGCCGGGGGCCGTCCAGATGGAGCAGCCGCTTGGCTGACCAGCGATTTGGGTGACGTTCAGGTCGACCGCGTAAACCGTGATGCCAGCCGGGTCGAGGACGTCGACGTTGAAATACGTGACGCCGCCGGTGCCGCCACCGTTGTTAGATGCGAAGAGCGTCGTGATCGGAGACTGCGCAAACAGCGCAGTACTCATCGATGCCGCGAGCGCGAGACGAGTAAGGGAGACTTGCATGGATCAGAGAACCAAGGTGGTCAGGGAATCGTGGGAAAGGCCCACCGCAGTCGTCTGAAAGTCAGACGCCGTGCGAACAAACGTACTCATACATCCTACACCAATTTTTCATCGCTGTGTGGCTTGGTGGGCACGCGCCAGGATGCTGGCGAGCGGGCTCACGATCGTTGTTTGCGCGCTCCGGGTGCAACGGCCCATGGCAAGGCCGTCGCGTCTGTGCGCTCCACAGTAAGGAAGCGCATCCGGCGTCAAAAAAGAACGACCCGCCGGGAGGTGGCCGGCGGGTCGTTCGCGGGGATCAGGTTGTCGGGCGCGGGGTGAAGCAGTCTACCCCACGATCGTCGCGCGGAGCGTTAGCTCGCTTGCCACTTGTGCCGCTGTACGGTGTCGCGGAAGGCGTCCTTGTCGGCGCTGCTGAACAAGCGGACCCGGCCGCCGCACTCGATGCAGTAGCTGTGGTTGACGCTCATCAGGAAGCGCACGTATCCCTGACAGTGGTCGCACCACTTCTGCTCGTTGTAGAACTCGGTGTTGCTGGTCGAGAAGGCCACGTTGTCGCGTTGGTTGGTCACGCACGGCATAGAGCAAGCGGCTTGCCAAGCTTCGAAAACGCCGGAAAGGCGGCGGCGACGCGCCCATGGCACGGACGGCAGATTCTCAGCGCGCGTGGGCGGGCGGGGGCGACGCGCGCAGCTGCGAGAGTCGCAACGTGACGACGCTCCCTTGATCGCGCCGCGGTCGCCTCGCCCTTAGCGCCGTTGCCAAGGGCGGCGTCCTCTTAGTCGCAAGAGCGCGACCGTCTGGCCAAATCGACCTCGCGGCGCGACGCGCACGGTCCGCCTGACATGGCCGCGCGGCGGCTGTGGTAGATTACCCCCACATCCTGCCACGGGTCGGGACCTTCGGTCGCCGACCTTCTACCTCCTCAAGCAAGGTCTCATGCACAACGCCCGCACGCGTGCCGCCTCCGTCCTCCTCGCCGCGTGCCTCGCGTCGACGTCCGCCTCTTCGCAGTCCGCGCCGTGCCTCGCGGAGAACGACTTGTCGAGCTCCGTCGTCAACTCGATCTTTGGCAACTACTCGACGCCGCGGGTCTACGCGTGGCAGATCACGGCGCCGTCCAACATGGTGGTCCAGAGCGGACGGATCTACACGCACAACGCCTACCAATCGAGCGTGGGCTCTTTCATGGAGCTCGAGATCTGGGATGAAGACCCCGCCTCGCCTGGACAGCCGGGCAGCCGCGTCGCGGGCGGGACGTGGCGCATGCGCAACCAGGTCGGTTGGCAAGGCACGAACTTCGACGGCCCCGTCGCGCTCCAGGCCAACACCCCTTACTGGATCGCGCTGACCGAGCCAGGTTGGTCGACCCCGCCCGTGGAGCCTGGCGGCACGCAGTTTCCGATGATGTACCAGTCTGGCTCGTCATGGGTGTCGATGGCGCCCGAGGCGCTGAAGTTCCGCCTGTATTGCGGGCTGCTCGACGCCGCTGGGGTGACGACCTCTGGCCCAGGGTGCCCGGGGTCTTCCGGCGCGGTCCCCGCAGCGTTCGTCAACAGCTCGCCGAGCATCCCCAACAGCCAACTCGCAATCGAAGGCACGGGCTTAGGGAGCGGCGCCCTCGTGGTGCACGCGCTCGGGACGATCCCCAGCTACCCCTCGGTGCCGATCCCGGGCGCGCCGGGCTGCTTCTTGCGGACCAACCTGGACGTCGTCGCCGCCGCTACGGCTGGCGTGGGGGACATCCAGAGCTCGACGTCGCCTGCAGGGCACGCGCGATTCCCTATGCCGATCCCGAACAACGCGGCCCTCGCTGGCTTCGTCTTTACTTCGCAGCTCGCGGCCTTTGACCTGAGCCTCGCCGCGCCGCTCCCGATCGTCACGAGCAACGCGCTGCAGTTCTCGCTGTTCTGATCGCGCCAGTGCGCGTCTCCCGCGTGCGCGTCTTCCGCGTGCGCGCCCCTCAGCGATCCAGCGCGCGCCGGAGCTCGCTGCGCACCTGCTCGTCGTCTTCGCGCCGCAGCGCGAGCTCTAAGCAGTCGTCGCCCGGCGCGATCTTCGCGATCGCCCAGGCGGCGTGGCCTCGCACCACAGGGTCCTCATCTCGGAGCGCGACGCGCAGGCTCGGCAGCGCGCCCTCGTCGCCTTGGTTGCCGAGCACGACCGCGGCGTTCCGTCGTAAGCCTGAGCGCGTCGCGCGCCGCATCGCGGTGCCGACGAACTCCGTCTGGTAACGCTCTTCGTCCATCTCCAACACATCGATCAGCGTCCATGTCTGGACGACGCGGTGCGGTCGCAGCTCCTTGGGGCGATCGTCACCGGCGAGGCTGCTCCGTTTGCTCCGAGACGTGAACGGGCAAACCTCCAAGCACACGTCGCAGCCGAACAACCACTCCCCCTGGGCTTCGCGCAGCGCGTGCGGCACAAAGCCCCGCTTCTCGATCGTCGTGTAGCTCAGGCAGCGGCGCGCGTCGAGCTCGAAGGGCGCCACGATCGCGCCCGTCGGGCACGCGTCGATGCACGCGGTGCACGTCCCGCACGAGCCCGCCGCGGGGCCGTCATGCGGCAGCTCCTCTCCGACGAGCAGCTCGGCTAGCTGCAGGTATGGCCCGTGCGTCGGCGAGATGACCATGGTGCTCTTCGCTAAGAAGCCGACGCCGGCGCGCACGGAGAGCGCGCGTTCCAGCACCGGCAGAGCGTCGGTGCCTCCGTGCATGGAGTCTGGGGACCAGCCTTCGTCCACGAGCCGCCCGCGCAAAGACAGCACCTGCTTCTTCAGCCATCGGTGGTAGTCGCGGTTGGTCGCGTAGCGCGCGACCCGGCCGCCGCCCGTAAGCTCCCCAGGCGGGGCGCTGTAGTCGACCGCGAGGTTGATCGAAGAGCGCAGTCCGGGGCGCCACGAGTCTGGGTCGAGGATGCGGTCCTGGTTCCGCTCCAGGTAGTGCATCTCGCCGTGTCTTCCTTGCTCGATCCAGTCACGAAAGCGCGGGCCGAACTCGCCTGGTTCGGACGGGCCGAACCGCACGAGGTCGAACCCGGCTTCGTGGGCGAGCTCGCGGAGCTTGTCTGCGTTGAGGCTGCCCACGGCTACGCCAACGCGCCCGCAGGGTGCCACATGTCGGCGCAGGCTGGCGGGGGTGGCTGCGTCCCAGCAGCGCCGGTGTCGTCCGGCCAAGCGATCGCTCTCGCGCGCATAAGCAGAACGATAGCGGATAGATGGAGGCGGATGAACGGCGCGGCAGGGAGCGTGTCGAGTGGTGGAGACGCTGCTTCGCTCAAGGCGTAGCGTGCCAACCGCCGATGACATGGTTATGAGGACGAAATCCGCGGAGCGCGTGGGCGGCGACGCCAACCTCGCAGAGGGAGCGGCGGAGTACGTCTTGCCGACGCCGCCGCGTGGACGTCGCGCGCAGTTTGCGACCGTGACCGAGCCTGCGTTCCAGCCAGCGACGGCAGGAGAGCGCGCGGCTGGAGACCT
>JAYYEE010000200.1:0-3320 GCA_036160175.1 Planctomycetota bacterium | reverse complement strand
CGCGACGGGGCGCCCCAACGCGTGCAACCAGTGCCACCTCGACCGCTCCCTCGGTTGGACCGCGGACCAGCTGCAGGCTGGCTGGGGGGTGCAGGCGCCGCCGCTCGACGACGAACAGCGCGAGGTCGCCGCGTCGGTGCGGTGGATTTTGACGGGGGACGCGGGGCTACGGATGCTCGCGGCGTGGAGCTACGGCTGGTCGGCGGCGCAGGAGGCGTCAGGGACCGATTGGATGGCGCCGTACCTCGGGCGGCTACTCGACGACCCGTATTACGTCGTCCGCTTCAACGCCGCCCGCTCACTCGGCGCGATCGGCGGCTACGGCGGGGTGCTGAAGGGATACGACCACCTCAGCGAGGCGGCGCTGGCGACGTCGTTCGTCGACAGCGTGCGCGCGGTCTGGCAAGCTCGCTACACGGGCGGCGCGCGCGCGCGGCTGCTCATGGGCGCGCGGGGGCTCGACCTCGCCCGCTTCCAGAAGCTCTACGCGCGACGAGATGACCGTATGGTCTTCATTCACGAATGACGAACGCACTCGAACCCTCTGACCTGACGTCGCGCCACCTGCGATTTGGCTGGGGCAGCCTGTTGGTGTTTGTGCTGTTAGGCGGCGTGCTGGAGGGCATGCACGGCTTCAAGGTCGACTGGTATCTGGCCGTGGGGAACGAGACCCAACGGCTGATGTGGCGGCTCGCGCACGCGCACGGGACGTTCTTGTCGCTCGTGCACGTGGCCTTCGCGTTCACGGTCACGAAGGCCGCGTCGCCGCCCCGGGTCGCGTCTGCGTGTTTGGTCGGCGCGTCCGTGGCGCTCCCCGGCGGCTTCCTGCTCGGCGCCTTCGGGGGCGGCGGCGGGGACCCTGGCGTCGGGATCGCGTTGGTGCCGCTCGGGCTGCTGCTCACGCTGATCGCCGTGGGCGGCTGCTTGCGTTCGCTGCGCGCTTAACGGCAACATGCGCTCATGACGCAGGTCCCGACCCCAGACGAGATGCGCGCGCAGCTAGCGCCGCTCGAGCCGATCGATCGCAAGGTGCTCGGCGGCATGGTCGCGCTCTGGATGGCTGAGCCGAGCAAGATCCGCGACCGCGAGTGGACCGCGCAGCAGTTCGTGCACGTCGCGACGGTCGCGCACGGCTTCGACGGAGAGGAGGGGCCTGCGTCGAGCGAGGACGTCGAGCGGATCCGCAGCTACGCGCAGGCGCGGATGGAGGACGTGCTGCGGGTCGGCCTCGCGCTGTTCATCCGCGTCGCGCAGGACATGCAGACGCGCGAGGGCGGCTTCTCGTTCGAAGACGCGCAGGAGTGCGTGCGCGGCTACCTCGGGGCCGAGGGGTAGGTCGCGGAGCGCCCCGGCCTCGCGCTCTACGAGCGCGAGGTGGGCTTCTGGAAGATGTGCACGGCCATGCTGTGCACGGCCTCTGCGGCCTCCATCATCGCCTCGGGGAGCGTCGGGTGCGCGTGGATCGTCGCGGCCATGTCGCCGACCGTGGCGCCCATCTCGATCGCGAGCGCGCCTTCCGCGATCAGCTCGGTGACCTCGGGGCCGATCATGTGTACTCCGAGGACCTTATCGGTCTGCTTGTCGGAGACGACCTTGACCCATCCCTCGGTCTCGTTGAGCGACATTGCGCGGCCGGACGCCGCGAACGGGAACTTGCCCTCGACCGGGTCGAAGCCGGCCTCCTTGGCCTCTGCGACCGAGAGGCCGACCGACGCGATCTCGGGGTCGGTGAAGATCACCGCCGGGATGCACGCGGGGTCGTAGGCCGCGCCCTTGTCGCCGGCGATCGCAGAGGCCGCGACGAGGCCCTCGTGCGAGCCCTTGTGGGCGAGCATCGGCTGGCCGGCGACGTCGCCGATGGCGTAGATGCCCGGGACGTTGGTCTGGCGCGTGTGGTCAACGTTGACGAAGCCGCGGTCGGACACGTCGACGCCGACGGCCTCGAGGCCGAGGTCCTTGCCGTTCGGGAAGCGCCCGACGCAAGACAGCACGACGTCGCACTCGAAGGTCTCGGTCTTGCCGTCGACCTCGGCCGTCACCTCGAGGCCGCCCTTGACCTTCTTGTAGCCCACGGCCTTGGTCTTGAGGTGGACCGGCATCTTCTTCTTCTTGAGCGAGCGGCCCATCTCCTTCGACAGGTCTGCCTCCATGCCCGGGAGCACCCGGTCCATGAACTCAAGCACGCGCACCTCGGTGCCTAGCTTGTGGTAGACGAGGCCGAGCTCGAGCCCGATGTAGCCGCCGCCGATCACGATCATGCGCTTGGGCAGCTTGGTCGGCTTCAGCGCGTCGGTCGACGACCAGACGTTCTCGCCGTCGAAGTCAAAGCCCGGCACGGCGATCGGCGTGCTGCCGGACGCGACTACGATGTTCTTGGTCTCGAGCGTCTGCTTGCCGTCCTTGCTGGTGACCTCGACCTTGTCTTTGGCGACGACCTTGGCGTCGCCCATGAACGTGTCGATCTTGTGGTTCTTCAGCAGGCCGCCGACGCCAGAGGTGAGCTTGTTGACGATGCCCGCCTTCCACGAGACCAGCGCGTCGACGTCGAGGCCTTCATACTTGGCCTTGATGCCCATCAGGTCCGACGTCTGGATCTTGTGCACCAGCTTGCTGGCGGCGATCAGCGCCTTGCTCGGGATGCAGCCGACGTTGAGGCAGACGCCGCCGAAGTTCTCCTTCTCGACGACGGCCGTCTTCAGGCCGAGCTGGGCGCAGCGGATGGCGCAGACGTAGCCGGCAGGGCCGGCACCGATCACGATGGCGTCGTAGGTCATGGTTTGGGGCGAACAGGATAGGCGCCGCTAGGCTGCTTTCCAATCGCCGTTCGTGCCTTGTCGCGCCTGCCGGCCAGCAGGGCCGATTTGGCTAGCCCTGAGGCGGTGTGGCCTCAAGGAACGCGCGGCAGTGCGCGACGATGCGGGGCGCGGCCGCGCCGTCCCCGTAGGGGTTTTGCGCCGTCGACATCGCCGCGTAGGCGCCGTCGTCGTCGAGGAGCGCCGCGGCTGCGGCGACGATGGTCGCGGCCTCTGTGCCGACGAGCTTCGCGGTGCCGGCCTCGACCCCCTCGGTCCGCTCCGTGACGTGGCGCATGACGAGGACCGGTTTACCGAGCGAGGGGGCCTCTTCCTGGATGCCGCCAGAGTCCGTCAGCACGAGGTGGCAGCGATCCAGCTCCCGGATCATGTCGGGGTAGCTCAGCGGCGGCGTCAGCGTGACGGCGTCGACTCCGGCCAGCCGCCCGCGCACCGCGGCCTCGACGGCGGGGTTGGGGTGCACTGGCAGCAGCACCTCGACGTCGCCGCGCCCGGCAAGCTGCGTCA
>JAYYEE010000199.1:0-8427 GCA_036160175.1 Planctomycetota bacterium | reverse complement strand
GGGCGGCGGGCGGCGTAAACACCGGCGCGGGGGGGGCCCGTGGGGGGGGCCGGGGGGCCCGCCGCGCGGCCGCTCCAAGATGGTCGGGAGCAGCTTCACGACGCGGACTGGCGAGCGGCGCCGCGAGCTGAGCACGACCTGCGCGCGGCCGCCCGACGGCACCAGCGAGAGCCGCAGCACGTCGTCCGCGTGCCCGTTCTTCAGCAAGACATCGCTGGCAGCGCCGCGCAGCTCCGGCGTCTGCGTGAACGTGAGCCCGAGTCGCGCGGCCGTCGCCGCGAGTCGCGCGACGTGGCGGGGCCACAGCGGGACCTCCGCGCCCCGCGCCCCCATCGTCTCAAAGGGCGCGACCGACGAGCTGCGCGGCACCGTCGCGCCGCCGAGGAGCTCGCCGTCAACCCAGATCGTCACGGCTGCACCTCGTCCGGGATCTGGACGCAGCTCTGTAGCGCCTTCTCCATGCCTGCCATCTTCGCGAGCGACTCTCGCCACTCCAGGTGCGGGTCGCTGAGCGCCGTGATGCCGCCGCCGGCGTTGCCGCGCACGACGCCGCCTTGATGAACCAGGGTCCTGATCGCGATGTTGAGGTGCATGCGCTCGCCCGGCCCGAACCAACCGATCGCCCCCGTGTAGACGCCGCGGCGCGCGACCTCGAGCGACTCGAGGACCTCGAGGCAGCGCAGCTTGGGGCACCCGGTGATCGAGCCGCCTGGAAAGGTCGCGCGCAGCAAGTCGACGGCGGACACCCCGGCGCGCAGCCGCGCGGTCACCGCAGAATAAAGGTGATGCACCTGCGCGAAGGAAGCGTGCTCGGGGAACGGCCCCACCTCGACGGTGCCTGTGCGCGCGACCTTGCCAAGGTCATTGCGGAGCAGGTCAACGATCATCGCCAGCTCTGCCTGATCCTTCTCGCTCTCGAGCAGCTCCTGGAGCAACGCGGCGTCCGCCTCAACGTCGGCGCCTCGCGGCCGCGTCCCCTTGATCGGCAGCGCCCGCACCTCGTCGCCGTCACGCCAGAGGAACTCCTCCGGCGAGCTCGACAACACCGCGGTCCCGTCGCCGCTCTCGACGTAGGCCGCGAACGGCGCCGGGCTCTGCTCGCACAACCGCCAGAAGAGCGCCCGAGGATCGCCGTCGTAGGCCCCGGAGAACGGCGGCGTCAGGTTGGCCTGGAAGATGTCGCCGGCCCGGATGTGCTCGACGACGGCCGCCACCCGACGCTCGTAGTCTGCCTGGCCGAGGTGCGCCCGCAGCTCGCGCGCGGGCGGCACGGCGGGCGCGCCGCGCGCCGACGCCAACGGGTATTCGCGCACGTCGGCGTAGGCCGCGACGTGGAGCACGGGCACCGGCAAGTCGGGCTCAATCGACGTCGCCCACGCCTCGACGTCGAGGCCTAGGTCGTAGCCGAGCCAGCCGACCACCCGCCGCTCGCGGTGCTCGTCCAGGAACGCGCCGAGCCGGTCAAACGCGCCGCGCCACTGGCCTGCGGGCAAGGTCAGCGCCGCGACCGCGTCACAGCAGAGCCACGTCGGCCCCGCACCCCCGCTGTGCAGCAGCGCGACCGGCTCTCCGCGAGGCAGCGCGAGCAGCGCCTCGAAGGCCTCCGGCGAGCCGCTCACTTGCGCAGCCAGGACGGCTTGCGCTTCTCGAGGAACGCGGCCATGCCTTCCTTCATCTCATCGGTGCTGCTGATGATGCCGAACAGGTCAGCTTCGAGGTCGAGGCCGTCTTGCATCGACATGTGCGCGCCGCGACGCACCGCCTGCTTGGCGAGCGCGAGCGCCTGCGGGCCACGGGAGACCATGCGGCTCGCGACCTTCTTGACCTCGCCCATCAGGTCCGCCTGCGAGAACACGCCGTTGACGAGGCCGACCCGCAGCGCCTCTTGGGCGTCGATCGGGTCGCCTTGCAGGATCATCTGCAGCGCGACGCCGCTGCCGACCAGCCGCGGCAGCCGCTGCGTGCCGCCGTAGCCCGGGGTGATGCCGAGCGAGACCTCGGGCAGCCCGACCTTGGCGTTTTCCGACGCGAAGCGAACGTCACACGCCAGCGCGAGCTCGAGCCCGCCGCCAAGCGCGAAGCCGTTGATCGCAGCGAGCACCGGCTTGTCGCAGCGCTCGATGCGCAGCATCATGGCTTGGCCCAGCTGGGAGTTCGACTTGCCGTCGGTCACGCCCTGCTGCGCGAGCATCGAGATGTCCGCGCCGGCTACGAAGGCCTTCTCGCCGGCGCCCGTCAGGATGATCGCGCCGACGTCGTCGTCCTGTTCGAGGTCGGCGATCACGCCGTCGAGCTGCTGGATGGTCTGGTTGTCCAGCGCGTTGAGCTTGCTGGGGCGGTCGACCGTGACGATCGCGAGGTGCCCGTCACGCTCGACCGTGACGCCCTCCGACGGTTGCTCAGCCATCAGCCTGTTCACCTTCGGGGTTCCGCTCCTGTCGCGGCCGCAGCTCGACGCGCTGGATCTCGACCCGCTCGGTCGGCAGGCTCTGCTCACCACCAGGGCCGAAGTCACACGGGATCGACGCGATCTCGTCGAGCACGTCGAGGCCCTCCTCCACCTTGCCGAAGACCGTGTATTGGCCGTCGAGGAAGCCCGCGTCGCCGTGCACGACGAAGAACTGCGAGCCAGCAGAGTTGGGGTCCTGCGCGCGGGCCATCGACAGGATGCCGCGCTCGTGGTGGATGTCGTTGAACTCGGCGGGGACGTTGTAGCCAGGGTTGCCCGTGCCGGGCTGGCCCGTCGCGCCCTCCTTGCTGTTCGGGCAGCCGCCTTGGATCATGAAGTTGCGCACGATCCGGTGGAAGGCGGTGCCGTCGTAGAAGCCCTTCTGCGAGAGCTCCAAGAAGCTCTTGACGTGTTGCGGGGCCTGCTCGGAGAAGAAGGTCACGACCATGGTGCCCTTGTCGGTGACGAGGGCAGCTTCGATGGTCGCGTGATCGGTCGTTTCGAGGTCCATTTCGCCGACCATCGTGCCCGGTCGGCCCCTCGGTCGCGACTACTTCTTAGCGACCGGCAGCACGACCGCGGCGGACAAGATGACCGGCGCCACCGGCGTCGACTTCTGCGGGCCGCCGACCTGGACGTTGGCGATGGCGTCCAGCACGTCGACGCCCTCGACTAGGTTTCCGAAGGCCGAATACTGGTTGTCGAGATGCGCCGAGTCCTTGTGCACGATGAAGAAGCCCGAGCCGGCGGAGTTCGGGTCCTGCGTGCGCGCCATCGAGAGCGTGCCCTTGAGGTGTCGCAGGTCGTTGAACTCGGCGTCGATCTTGTAACCAGGCCCGCCGCTGCCCCACATGGCGCGCTTGGCGTCGTCCTTGGTGTTGGGGCAGCCCCCCTGGATCATGAAGTTTCGGATGACCCGGTGGAACTTGGTGCCGTCGTAGAAGCCCTCCAGGCAGAGCTTGACGAAGTTCTCGACGTGGCGCGGCGCCTTGTCCGGTCGGAACGCGAGCTGCATCTCGCCGTAGTTGGTCACCAGGATCACCTGCGTCTTCGCGAGGTCGAGGTCTTCGAGCTTCACCTTGGAGCTGTCTGGCGCGACCTTGAAGGTGCAATCGACCCCGAGCTGCCCCTTCCAGCCGACGGCGACGACCACCATCTCCTGGACGGCCGCATCGCTCACGAAGGCAGAGACCGGGAACGACAGGCGACGCTCGATGCGGGTGCCCGCGACCATGCTGACGTCGCCGCCCTTGCCGGGCTGCTGGATCGGGTTGGCGTCCTTGCCGTTGACCCTCACCGTGAGGTCTGCGCCGTTCACGAGGGCCGCGGGCACGTCGCAGTCGCGCATCACGTCGACGGTGAACCGCAGCACAACGTCGGACGCGCCGGCGACGATCGCCGGGCCCGACAGGCTCATGCGGTAGGCGGGCGCGGCCTGCATCACGGGCGCGTCCTGGGCAGAGGCGAGCGCCGCCAGCGAGAGCGCGGCGGCGGCGAGGAGGTTGGTCATCTTCATGCTCAGAGCTGGGTTCGGGGTCCTGGTCGCCAACGTAGGGCGCGCTCCAGAACTTCCCAGCCTCAACCCTTCCTCGGCCCCGAGATCAGCTCGCGCCGAGCACCGGCGCTGGCCGCCGCCGCTGGGGCAGCAAGTCCCCGACGAGCCCCTCGCGCCAGCGCTGCAGCACCAGCGCCTCGTCAAACCAGAGCACGCAGCCCCGCACGTCGGTGCCGAGCGCGTCGAAGCTGAAGTAGGCGCTGTTGACGCGCGGCACGTTGACCGTCACGCCCCAGCCGAACCGATCGAGCCACGAATAGACGACCGCGACGCCGCTCTGTAGCCCGGCGCCGACGTCATACTCCACGACGTCGACGGGCGCGCCCAGCGACGCGAGGCACGTCGCGAGCGTGTCTTTGCCAGGCTCGAGCGCGGCGAGCGCCGCGCGCTGGACCGGCTCGTTGAAGGTCACGCGCTGCAGGCGACCGGTGACGCAGCCCACGAGCAACAGCGGCAGCAGCGCCGCCCACCCCTTCACTTGCCGACCCCCGGTCGCCCCTCGTCACGGCGCGCGGCGTCGGACGCCTCGTGGACGTCCTCCCACGGCATCGCGTATTGCGCGTGGTGCGACTCGAACGTCGCGCCGACGTGGGTCAGGACGTCGTCCTCGTCGAAGAACACCCAGACACGATCCTGGCGGGTGTCGGCGTTGCTCAAGGTCAACGCGAAGGCGAACAGGTTCGCCGTCTTCTCCGTCGAGGCCAAGTAGAGGTAGGCGGAGCGTCGCCCGAGCTGCACCACCTCCACCGGACCGCCGAGCAGCCCGGTGACGTCGGCCGCGGTCGACTGCTTGGGCCGCAGCTGCTGCAGCGCCAGCGCGTCGATCGGTTCGTTCACCTGCCCCCTCGCGATCCAGCAGGAGGGCAGCAGCAACAGCAGCGAGAGCAGGACAGCGCAGTTCTTCATCATGACGGATTCCTCGGGTGATCAGCGATCAGCGTTCCAACTCCATGGCCATGCCCATGCCGCCGCTCATGCAGAGCGTCGCCAAGCCGCGCGTCCCTCCCCGACGCGCGAGCTCATGGACCAACGTGACAACGATCCGCGCGCCGGTGGCGCCGATCGGGTGCCCCAAGGCGATCGCGCCGCCGTTGACGTTCAGCCGGTCGCGTTCGATCGGGAGATCGTGGAGGCAAGCCAGCATCTGTGCGGCGAACGCCTCGTTGAGCTCGACCAAGTCGAAGTCCGCGAGCGTGCGCCCGGTCCGCGCCAGGAGCTTCTTGACCGCGGGGACCGGGCCGATCCCCATCGTGCGCGGCGGCACGCCGGCGGTGGCCGAAGCGCCGAGCCACGCCAAGGGCTTCATGCCCCGGCGCTGCACCTCAGACTCCGGCATCATGACCACCGCGGCGCCGCCGTCCGTGATCCCGGAGCTGTTCCCAGCGTGCACGGTGCCGCCCTCGCGGCGGAACACAGGCTTCAGCTTCTGCAGGTCCGCGAGGGTGACGCCCGCGCGGACGTGCTCGTCCGTCGCGACCTCGACCTCTTGCTTTCGCTGCCGCACCGTCAACTTGACGAGCTCGTCGTCGAAGCGGCCGGCGGCCTGCGCGGCCTCGCCGCGCCGGTGCGACTCGAGCGCGTAGTCGTCTTGCTCCGCGCGCGTGATGCCGTAGTCATCCACGAGGTACTCGGCGGTCATCCCCATCGGCTCGTTGAGGATCCCGCAGGTGAAGCCGTCGCGGTAGTTGCCGTCCTGGACGTCACGGTGACCGAGGCGGTAGCCGCGCCGGAAGTCCGGCAGCAAGAACGGGATGTTGGTCATGCTCTCCATGCCGCCCGCGACCACCACCTTCTGGCCATCCAGCAAAATCGCCGCGCGCGCGAGGTCGATGGCCTTCAAGCTGCTCCCGCAAGCCTTGTTGACGGTCGTGGCGACTGCGCCTTCGCCGCAGCCAGCCTGGATCGCGACCTGCCGCGCGGGGTTCGGACCCGAGCCCAGCTGCCGCGCTTGCCCCATGTAGACCTCTTGGACGTCCGCGGGCTCGACCTCGCACCGCGCCAGCGCGCCGGAGACTGCGGCGGCGCCCAGATCAACCGCTGACATCGGCGACAGGGCGCCAAGAAGCTTGCCGATCGGGGTCCGGACGGCGCTGACGATCGCGATGCGTTCCATCGACCGCAGTGTGCGGCCCAAGCACCGCAGCCGCAAGTCGCTTGCGTCGCCTTCACCGAGCCGCCCGAAACGCCGATAGATCCCCAGCATGGCCGCGTCCCGACGCAACGAAGACGAATCGACCGCGTTCCTCGAGGCGATCTCGCAGTGGCAGCTCGCCGCGCGCACTGAGCTGAAGCGGGCGTCTTCGCTGCCGTCGTCGATGTTCGACGCCTCGGACCCGATGGTCGAGGCGCGGCTCGCCGAGGCCGTCGACGCGATGATGCGGCGGCTCGAACGGCCCCAGAGCACGCCCGCGCCGGCGAACCCGTCGGGCGACCACCTGGAGCGAGGGACCGAGCAGGTCTCCTTGGAGGCGCTGCGCGCGCTACCGCGCGAGATCCGGGTCGACCTCGACGCAGCGGACCTCGACGACCGCATCTCCGCGGAGTATCTCAACGTCTTGATCGACGCTTGCACGACCGGCGACGCGCCGGTGCGACGCGCCGCTCGCGAACTACTCTCGAAGGACTTCGACGTCGCGGTCGATCGCGACCTGCGCGCCGCGACAGACTCGCTCGCCGATTGCCTCACCCGGCACGCGAGCGCCGGCGCAGCGGACACCCGAGGCGGGCGCAGCCTCGAAGCGCTCTGCGCGGCCATCGCCGCGACCGTCGTCGACCGCGCCGACGCCGACGAGGAGGCGCCGCAGTGACCCTCAAGCTGTCCAGCGAGCGCGTCGAGCGCGCCGCGTCCGACGTCGCGCACGCGCTCGTTCAGGCCGCCGTCCACCGCGCGCTGCGCGCGCGCGACGACGAATACGTGCTCGCGGCGATGCAGGCCGTCGTCGCCGAGCTGCGCCGAGCAGCCGCCGCCGGCGTCGACATGCCGCTCCGCCTGCAGGTCGACGAGCTGCGCATCTACTACGAAGGCCGCCCGCTCGACGGCCCGAGCCTACAGGCCGCGGACTTGCTGGCGAGGTGCGACGAGCGGGAGATCGCCGTGCTCGCGCTGGACGCGCGCCTGACCCGCGACGAGCTGAACCGGTTCTTCGACATGCTGACGCTGCGCGAGAACGCCGACTCGTTCGCGCGCGGGCACCGCGCCGCGGCGATGTGCGCGTTCGGCGTCCGCAACGTCAAGGTCAGCTTGCGTGACCCAGCGGACCCCAGCGACCGCAGCCAGCCGCTGCGGCCGACCGACGCCGCGCTGCGTCAGTACCAGGGGCTCGCCGACGCGCTGCAGCACAACCACGCGCTCGCGCACAGCGACCAGGAGCTTTCGCTCGACGCCGCCGCGAGCGCCGTAGAAGCGAGCCTGCGGCCGATCGACGAGCCGAGCCTGCTGCTCGCGCTCTCGATGCAAGACGACGTCGACCGCTTCACAATCGGTCACTCGGTCCGGGTAGCCCTCCTGGCGCTGCAGGTCGCGCGCAGCATCGGCGCGAGCAGCGACCAGCTGGTGCGCGTCGGCGCCGCCGCGCTGATGCACGACATCGGCAAGTCCAAGGTCCCGCAGGAGGTCCTCTTCAAGCAGGGGCGCTTGACCGCAGACGAGTGGCGCGCGATGGCCGAACACCCGCGGCTCGGCGCGCAGATCTTGATCGAGCAGCACGAGCAGGTCGACCCCCACACGATCGGCGCGGCGTTCTGCCACCACATGGCCCCGAACGGCACCGGCTACCCGGAGCCGATGATGTCCATCGAGCCCAGCGCGACCAGCAAGCTCATCCGCGTCTGCGACGTCTTCGAGGCGCTGACCGCCGTCCGCCCGTATAAGCGCGCGCTGACCCCCATCGAGGCGTTCGCGGTGATGCACCGTAACGCTGGCGAGTTTGACACCCGGTGGCTGAACACGTTCGTCCGCGCGCTCGGGTTGTTCCCGAACGGTACGCGCGTCCAGCTCACGGACGGGTGCGACGCGATCGTCGTGGCCCAGACTGAGCAGCCCGCGATGCCACGCGTGCAGCTCCTCAACGGCCCGGACGCTGCGTCGGGGATGGCCGGCGAGCGCACAATCGGGCAGACGCACGAGGGCGCCGTGACGCAGATCGCGCGGGTCGTGACCGCGGACACGGACCTGCTGCTGCCTGCCTTCGACGCGATGTCGACGACCGGGGCCGCGACGCCGCTACCTGAGTCACTCCGCTGACGGCGACGAGGCGCGCGGCGGCGTTGACGCGTCGAGCCTGCGCAGCGCGCGGCCGACCGCGATCACGACGAGCGCTCCCACGAACGCGCAGGCGCCCACGGGCCACCACCAACGCTCGACCAACGCCGCCGTGAACGTCCATGCGTGCTCAGGCGCCATCGGCTGCGTCGGCACGACGCG
>JAYYEE010000198.1:0-4681 GCA_036160175.1 Planctomycetota bacterium | reverse complement strand
TGGGCAAACTCCTGCAAGGCGCGCCCGGGCCCGCTCGGCCCCGACGGGTGGTAGCCGAGCGTCCATGGCACGATCGCCTCGGAGAGGCCCCGGTCGTCCAGGTAATCGCGCGCCAGCTGCCCTTCGGGCGTCAGCAAGGAGCGATGGAAGAAGTCCGCGACCTGCGCCAACGCCTCATACGCCGTGCGAGCTTGCTGGCGCTGCTGCTCGCTGCGCCCGCGCTTGAAGACGCCCTCAAGCGAGACGCCTGCACGCTCAGCGAGGGTCTCCATCGCCTCACGGAAGCTGAGGCCGTCGCGCTCGATCAGCCACGTGAAGACGTCGCCAGTCTTGCCGCAGCCAAAGCATCGAAAGTGCTGGGTCTCTGGAAAGACCGTACAGGATGGCGAGTTCTCCGGGTGGAACGGACAGAGCGCGACCAGCGTCCGGCCGCGCGGCTTCAGCGGTTGATACTGCTCAATGAGAGCGACGAGGTCGGTGCTCTCTTTGACGCGAAGCTTAGCTTCTTCGAAGCGATCCATCAGGCGGGGGAGTCGCCGCGGCGCCTAGACGCGACGCGACGACCAAAACATGCGGGGGTATGCAGGCGGAAAAGGAGGCAGATCGGCCACCTAAGGGGCGGCCCCCTGCTCGCGACCGCCCAAGGCCGCCCCGTGAGACAAGGGGAGGCCGCGAACCGTTCGAGATGCAGGTGACCAAGGCTACCTCACCCTCGCGGGGCGAGCCTGCGAGCATGAGGATGCGGGGGCGAAGCAGCCTTGTCACCGACGGGTGCGAGCCCGACGGGAACCCAGCGCCTCGACACCGCCGAGGTGACCAATCATGAACCGCAACCTGCGCACGCCTATCGAGGTAGCGCCGAGGACGTGCATCCTTGGCCTCCCCAGGGACCCGCATGGAGTTCGTTAACCGGGGACGTTACGCGTTGTGGAACCCCTAAATGTAGCACGTCCTGTGTGCACGTCAAGCCAGGACGGCGCGCCGAAAGCTGCTCATCCCGGCGAATTGCCGCCTTCGCAGGATCGCCAGAGGGCGACCAATTCGTCGGGCGTCAGCTGCTCTGCGCGCAGCCCAGAGACCTCCGCGGGGATCTCTGGCGGCGCGAGCCCAAGCTCGGCAGCCGCAGCGGTGACCGTGGTCCGCAAGGCTTTGCGCCGCTGTCCAAACAGCCGCCGGACGAAGCGCGCGTAGCGAGGCCGCGCGGCCGGATCCGCGAGCCCCTCAGGGAGGTCTCGGCGCCGGACGAGCGAGACCACCGACGACCAGACCTTGGGCCGCGGCCGGAAGACCGTTGGGGACACGTCCCGCAGCAACCGGGCCTCAAACACCCCCTGCGTCAAGGCGCTGAGCCCCCCGTAGAGGTCGTCGCCGACTCCTGCGCAGACGCGCTGACCCAGCTCGCGTTGGACCAGCACCACGACCCGGTCCGGCACCCGCCCCAGCTGCGCGAGCTCAGCGAGGAGCGGGCCCGACACCGAATACGGCAGGTTCGCGACCACCATGAGCCTCCCTTGGCAGCCGTCCGCCACCTCCCGAATCCGCGGCGCCAAGCGCCGCCCGTCGCCCGAGAGCGCGTCGGCCTGAAGCCACTCAATGTGAGCCTCTCCAGCCAGCTCTCGCTGCGCGATTGCGAGGAGGCGCGGCTCAATCTCGACCGCCAAGACCGCTCCCGCGACCCCAGCGAGCTCTCGCGTCAAGAAGCCGAGCCCGACGCCGATCTCGATGACCGTGTCGTGCGGGCCTGCGCCAGCCTGTTCCGCGATCCATCGATGGAGCGACGGATCGAGCAGGAAGTTCTGTCCGCGGCTGGAGCTCGGGCGAAAGCCCACAGCCGACAGCTGATCGCGATACTTCGAGAACGGATCGCGCGGCGCTGGTCGTTCGCTGCTCATGGGAGCCGCCGCACCTCGTCCAGGAGCACGCGACAAGCCGAGCTAGGCGCGAACACCGCGCGGTCCAGACCGGAGGCCTCGTACGCGGCTTGGAGGACGGCGCGGTGGCCGCGACGCTGAACGAACGCGAGAAGTCGCCGACGATCGTCCTCGGAGACCTCGCCCGGCCGCGCAGCTAGGCTAGCCAGCAGCTCCCGCGCCGTAGTGTAAACGCGGAGCCCTGTCCGTAAACGCCGCTCTCCTGCGGCCTGCGTGTCGTATTGCCGCTCGCGAACGAAGCGCATCTGCGTCTCAAAGTCTGCTCCGACGCATCGTCGCGGAACCCCCTCGCCGCCGAGCGCGACCAGGACCCCCGCGGGCAGCAGGCCGTATCGCCCGCACCAGGCTATGAGGCTCGGCTGCTTGCGCGCCCGGCGGACGCTCCGCCGGAAAGAACTGGGGGCTGGACTCGGAGCCTGACACCACTCTGACGGCACAGTCTCGGTCCACTCGCGGACATTGCCGATCAAGTCGTAGGGTGCATCCCCGCACGCCTTACGGCCCGATTCAAACGTCCCGACAGGCATCCGCTCGCCTAGGCCGAGGTCACCGGTATTCGCGCGCGTCGCGTCCTCTTTGCTGCCCCAAGGGAACGGACTGCGGCCGCCACCCTCGGTGGTGCGCTGCCACTCCTGCTCCGATGGCAAACGGCCACATCGCCAGCGGGCAAACGCGCGCGCTTGCCGGAGGTCCATCCCCCCAACAGGCAGCGACATGCGGCCGACGATGGAGATCGCGGCCGCACCCACCGCGCGGCCATCAGCGGAAGCAGCGAACTGCGACCAATCCCCTTGCGTCACCTCAAAGCGATCGACGAACAAGCCGTCGTCGCGGTCTACGAGGACGAAGTCACGCAGCGAGCCGAACGGCCCAACCCGCTGAGAGGCCGCGGACGAACCCTGACCAGTCGCCTGACCTTCGCCGCACGCGACGAAGACCAACGAGAACGCAATGGCTGCGAGGCGGCGGGACACCGCCCCAGCCTAGCGCTCGATCATCAGGATCTCGACGCGGCGGTTCTTCTGCAGCGCCTGTTTCGTCGTCCCTTCCACGGCCGGTCGGTTAGGACCGTATCCAGCGGCGCTGACTTGCGCCTTGGACAGCCCCGACGCGATCAGGTAGTCGGCGACGCTCATGGCGCGCTCGAGCGAGAGCCTCAGGTTGGTGCCCCAGCGGCTACGCCGGATCGGCGTCGCGTCGGTGTGGCCCTCGACGCGGATCGTCCGCCCCTTCAGCGACCCCATCAGCTCGGTGAGCGTGCGCTTACCGCCCTCGGAGAGCACGTTTTGGCCCGGCGCGAAGAGCACGCCACCAGCGACGCGGAAGGCGACGCCTTCCGCAGTCTGGACGACCACGACCCCGTTGACCTGATCCGTCCCACCAGGCGCGTAGCGGCTCATCAAGTCTTGCAGCTTGCGCTTCTGATCGGCGATCCAGCTCGCGTCGGCAGCGCGCGCGCCTAGCTCCTGGTTCTCGCTGCGAAGACTCTCAACCTGCCCCGCGAGCAGTCGGTGATCTTCGGAAAGTTGCGCAATCTGCGCCTTCAACGCGGCCTTTTCGCCCTGCAGGCGTCGGTGTTCTTCCGGGCTCACGCACGCAGCGGCACAGCACAGCGCCGCAATCATCATCGTGTTTCTCATCGAATGCCCCCTCACGGGTTCGTTTGGCTGACCGGTCGCCGGCGCTGACCTGCCGACGAATCCGCTCTGAGCGTATCCGAGCAGCAACGCAAAAGCCACGGCTGAGACCGCTCGGTCTCGTCCGTGGCTTCGGGAATCGCAGCCGTGACCGCCTCCAGCTAGGGGCGCCTGGGCTCGGACTACTTGGCCTTGTCGGCGAAGAACTGCGTGAAGAAGCTGTCGTTCGGGTGCTTCTCCTCAGTGATCGAGTTGCCCACGGCGAACGCCCAGATCAGCACCAAGGTGCTGAACACGGCGACGCCCGTGACCCACCCAGGGGTCTCGTCGGCTTCGGCCGCGCCGGCCATCTGGCGCGGCTTCCGCTGCGCCCGCTGGGCCCGGGCGGGACGCGCGGGGGCCTCCTCGACGATGTCGTCATCGGCGAGCAGGGTGTCCTCATCGGAGATCTGCTCGGTCACCATCCCCGTGTCATCCTCGAGCGAATCGGCAAACGAGAGGTTGGTGTCGCCTTCGCTCTGGGAGGTCAGCGATGCCACGTCTTCGGCGCGGAACTTCATCGAGTCGCCGTCACGGTAGGCGCGGATTTCACCTTCGGAGACCAGCCGCTTCAGCTCTTCACTGCGGAGCTGCAGTTCGCGGAGGGCCTTCTCAAACGACAGGAAGTCTTCGGACTGGGACACGGATCTACCTCTTAGCCTCGATCGAGCGAGTAGTGGGAGAGAGGGTTCTGGGTGGGAACAGAGTCGGACGGTTGGCCGGCCGGAGCCGACCCCCGACGGGCAATCGGGACCCGCTCCAAGCGAAGCGGGGCTGATAGCTTACCGAAAACCACCAGCGGGAAAAGGCACTACTTCCCGGATCCCGCGTTCTCGGGCTGCCCGGTCTGGGCCGGCCGGGACTTCTTGCCGCGCCGGTCAAACAGCTTCTTCAGGTCGTCGTATTCGTACTCGGAGCGGTCGTTGTAGCTCGGCAGCTGGAGATCCAGGTCGATGCGGCGAGCCCCCACCAGCACGACCCGGCGGTTCCCTTCACTGCCGCCTCGAGCCTCGTAAACCGCCAACTGGCGGGTGTTCGTGTCGATCAGGTAGAGCACCTGCGTGCCGATACCGT
>JAYYEE010000197.1:0-3500 GCA_036160175.1 Planctomycetota bacterium | reverse complement strand
TGCTCGACCTCTTCGTCGGTGCTCGCGTTGGACAGCTGCAGGCTCGCGCCGCGGCCGACCGCGACCGGGCCGTCGAGCGCCTGCGCAAACGCCTGGCCCTGGCCCTCTTGCTTATCGACCAGCGTCACCAGCAGCGCCTGCTCGTCGCCGGCCCGCAGCGCGGACTGGATGGCGCCGTCGCGATCGCGGACCAGCACCGGCCCGCGCGCGGCGATCTGCTCGGCGAGCGCGATCGACGCCGGCCGGCGCAGCGCCGCCTGCCAATCCGCAGCGACCTGGCCTGCGCCCGACAGCAGGCCGACCCGCGCCTTCATCGCGAGGATCCGGCCGACCGCGTCATTAAGCCGCGCCATGGGCACGCGGCCGCTGTTCACCGCGTCGATGACCGCCTGACGCGCCGCCAACGGATCGGGCGGCATCAGCAGCACGTCGGCGCCCGCGAGCAGCGCGCGCACCGCGACCTCGCCGGGCGACAGCTTGTTCTTGACCCCGCCCATGTCGAGCGCGTCGGTGACAACTAACCCGCGGAAGCCCAGCTCCTCGCGCAGCACGTCGTGCAGGATCCGCCGCGACAGCGTCGCAGGCACGTCTGCAGCCTCGCCGAGGCCCGGCACCGCGAGGTGGCCGGTCATCACCGACTCCAGCCCGTCGCGCGCCGCGGCCTCGAACGGCCGCAGCTCGACGCGGCGCAGCCGCGCGGCGTCGCCGGGCACCGTCGGCAGCTCCAGGTGCGAGTCGCTGGCGACGTCGCCGTGACCCGGGAAGTGCTTGCCGCACGAGATCAGCCCCGCGCTGCGCACGCCGCGCGCGAACGCCATGCCGAGCCGCGAGACCAGCGCCGGGTCCTCGCCGAAGCTGCGCACGTTGATGATCGGGTTGTCGGGGTTGCTGTTGACGTCGAGCACCGGCGCGAACACCCAGTGGAAGCCGAGCGCCTTGGCCTCCTCGCCGGTCACGCGCCCCATGCCTTCGGCGAGGCGCGCGTCGCCAGTCGCCCCGACCAGCATCTGGTTGCCGAGCTCGGTCGCGCCACGCAGGCGGAACCACACGCCGCCCTCGAAGTCGCTGGCAAGCAGCAGCGGCACCTCGGCCTTGGCCTGCAGCTTCGGGATCAACGCCGCGGCGTCGCCGACCTCACCGAGGCTCAGGATCACGCCGCCGAGGCCGACCTCTTCCACCCACCGCAGCAGCTGCGCGTGGTTGTCGCCGCTCGGCCGCGACAGGCTCCAGCTGACGAACAGCTGGCCGGCCTTCTGCTCCGTGGACAACGCCGCGAGGAGACGCTGAGGATCCTGGGCCCGCGGCGCCGGCGCAGCCGCCAGCAAGACGAGGGCGAAGAGCGAGACGACGCGACGGCAGCGGGCGGACACCCGCGCATCGTATCTCCGTCGCGGCAGGATTCGGTCGATCGACTTAACCGGCTGCGCCGGCCGCTGCGTCGAGGTTGCTGGCGGCCTCAGGGTCGAGCAGCACCAGCACGTTGGGGTGCTGTTGCAGCGCGGAGGCCGGGCAATCGCCGCTGACGTCGCCTTGCAGCATCGCCCGGACCGCGTCAGCCTTGCCCTTACCGAAGGCGCAGAGCACGATCCGCTCAGCACCCAAGATGGAAGCCATGCCCGCCGTCACCGCGCGACGCGGCGGCTCGTCCGGGACGAAGGTCGGCGCCGCGTCGCGGCGCGTCATCTCGGCGAGCGCCGTGACGTGGAACCCATCGTCAAAGGACGCCCCAGGCTCGTTGAACGCGACGTGCCCGTTTCGGCCGATCCCGAGGAACTGCAGCTTGATCCCGCCAGCCCGCTCGATCCGCTCCTCGTGAGCTCGCAGAGAGCCTTCCGCGCCATGGCATGGGACCGGCAGGAACGCGCCGCGGGCCAACATGTCACGCAGCGCAGGGCATCGCAGCGTCAACTCGTGGACCATCCCGCCGCGCCGGTTCGGCTCGAAGGCGATGTATTCGTCCAGGTGTGTGCCGAGGAAGCCAGCGCTGTCGATCGCGCCGGACTTGAGCTCTGCGTCGAGCGAGCGGAAGAACGCAGCGAACGTCCCGCCGGTCGCGAAGCTAACGAGTGGACGGCTCTCGGCCGACACAACGCCGCGCAGCTCTTCAAGCAACAGCGGCACCGCGTGGTCAGAGGCATCGACGACTCGGACTTCTGGATGAGGGTGGTGCTGCATCACGCATCATTTTGCCGTCCCCCGGGCCCAATGACAAGCGAGCCCCCGTGCACGGCGAACCGAAATTACGTGCCTAAGCAGCTTCTTTTAAAGGTCATAGAAGCAAACTAATTGGGGAGATCGCGGCCATTCAGATTCTCACATACGAAAACGAGACGTCGCATGCGTCGCCGCTTCGCGGGGATCACCGAGACCTCGCTCAGACGCGCCAGACTACGCCGCGCCGGAACAGCGCTCGCAACACCAGGAACCAAGCTGCGACCCACGCGAGGGCAAACACAAGCGACGCGACACGAGGCGCAGGGATCACGGCTTGGAGCGCCCCGAACAGCCACTCTTTGAGCGACGTCTCCGCGCCGCCCACATCGAACGTGATCAACGACGCGATCGCGCGGCCGACCAGGCCGCTGCCGACGAACACGAGCAGCGCGTTGGTCCCGTAGACCTGGAGCGGATACGCCGCGCGGTGCCGCGCGCGCTGCTCGAACACGTGCACGCTCAAGCCGAGCCCCGCCGTCGCGACCCCTGCCGCCCACACCGCGTAGCTGCTGGTCCACAGGTATTTGTTCCAGGGGAGCAACCACGACCAAACCGCCCCCGCTGCCAACAACAAGACACCGCGACGTAGCAGGCCTGCGGCGCGCGACGCGACGTCAGGAGCCGCGCGCATCCAGCGTCCGGCCTCGACGCCGAACATGCAGGTCGCGATCGCGGGGATCGTGCTGAGCAGGCCCTCGGGATCGTATTGACCCTTCACCCAGATGTGGTCGCCGAACAGCGCCCGATCGACGTAACCCTGCAGCGTCCCCAGCGGCTCCCCCAAGTCGGGTGCCCCATAGCCAGGCACGTGCACGAGGGTGACGAGCGGCCAGTAGAGCAGCAGGCACGCCCAGAGCACGACGCGCTGCATGCGCAGGGACGCGAACAGGAAGAGCGTCGCGGCGACGCCGTAGCAAACGCCGATGCGTTGGAGCACGCCCGGGAAGCGCGTCTCCAGCAACGGCGCGAAGAGCTCGCGTCCCTCCACGAACGTCACCACCGGAAACGCTGACAAGAACATGCCCAACAGGGCGAGCTTGGTGACACGGAGCAACAGACCCCGCGCCAGCGGCCCCTTCGCGGCGCCGCGCTCGAGCTTGCCCCCCAAAGCCGGCACGACCGCGACGCCAGCGCAGAATAAGAACGTCGGGAAGACCAGGTCGGTGAACGTGCAGCCGTGCCAGTCGGCGTGGCGAAGCGGCGCGAACTGCCACTCAGCCCCCCACCGGCCGGGGTTGTTGACCAGGATCATCGCCATGATCGCCGCACCACGGAGCGCGTCGAGG
>JAYYEE010000196.1:0-4801 GCA_036160175.1 Planctomycetota bacterium | reverse complement strand
ACGTCTTCGCGACGGCCGCGTATCGCGAGGGTTGGTTTGAGCAACAGGATGAAGCGAGCCAGCTCGCCGCGGAGGTGGTGGCGCCGCCGCCCAGGGGCCGCGTGCTGGATCTCTGCGCGGGCAGCGGCGGCAAGACGCTCGCGCTGGCTGCCGCGCTGCAGAACCGCGGCGTGGTGATGGCCGCAGACGTGCACGCAGGGCGGGTGGGGGAGCTCCGCGGACGCTTGGCGCGGGCTCGCGCGGACAACGTGCAGCCGCACGTGATCACGCGAGCGGACGACGCGGAGCTCGCGGCGTTCGCTGCGCGCAGCGATCGGATCCTGGTGGACGCTCCGTGCAGCGGGACTGGGTCGTGGCGTCGGCGCCCGCAGGCGCGCACGAACGTGACGGCCGCGGATTTAGAGGGGATGGTGCGAACGCAGCGTGACCTCCTCGCGCGCGCGGCGGCCTGGCTACAGCCGGGGGCGCGGCTCGTCTACGCGACGTGCTCGCTCTTGCCGGAGGAGAACGAGCGGCAGGTCGAGTGGCTGCTCGAGGGCCGGCCCGAGCTGCAGCGGATGCGCCTCGCCGAGATCCTCGGCAGCGACGTCGCCGCCCCGATCAGCGACGCAACCGGGACCTACCTCAAGCTGCGCCCGGACCTCCACGGCTGCGACGGGTTCTTCCTCGCGGTGCTTCGGCGACCGCGTTGAACGACGCTCAAATGTCGTAGAAGTTCAGGTCGATGCCGGTCGCCTGCTTAGTCCACGCATAGATCTGGCCAGCGTGTCCCGAGGAATGCTCAAGCACGTGGAGCACGGCCGACAGGCCGGTCTCGGCGTAGCCCTGGATGACGCGCGGCGCGAGCAGCTCCTCGACGGAGAGGGCGTCGACGACGTCGCACGCTCGGTGATAGACCGCGCTGAGCTGGGCGGCGAGCTCGGACGTCGACGCGCCGCCCGCCGCGGAGAACTCCTCGTCCCTTCGGCGGCGGTCTGGAGCCCCTGTGAACTCCGCCACAATCCACTGCGTCGTGTTGCCGCAGAGGTGCAGGATCAAGTTGCCGACGGAGTTCGTGTTGGGGGACGGTCGCTGCCAGACGCCATCGTCGCCGAGGAGCTCGGCGCAGCGGGTGATGCGCGGCAGCTGCTCATGGACGAGCCTGCGGCGCAGCTCGTCGCGGATGACCGCGACGAGCTGGTCGCGGTCGCTCGTCACGCGACCTCGTCCTTTTTGTCGGCCGCCGCCCGGTCGCGCCCGGTCGCTTCTCTGCGGCCCTGACGCCGCAGCTCGCGCACCTCCTCCTCCAGCAGCGCCATGCGCTGCGCGAGCGTGCGCTGGCGGTGCGTGAGCCGGCTCAGGCGGATGGAGAACTGCACGCACAGCGCGAGCAGGAAGAAGATCGCGCCGAAGAACAGCGTCGACGCAGAGCTCGCGGCGCCGATCCACTTCGTGATCGTCAACAGCAGCGGTTGGTTGAGCGCGAGGAGGCCGACGACGCCGGCCGTCGCGATCCATATCCACGAGTATTCTTCGCGGAGCTTACGCCGTCGCACGAGCTCGAAGACCACCAGCGCGGCAGCTACGGCGCCGACGATCGCGACGACGCGCTGGCGTTGGTGCATGGGGGTGAGTTCGGCGGGCGGCGTCCACGATGGGAGGTCCGCGGCGACGTGACTCAGAGACTCGACGATCATGACGCCCTCGCGACGGTGTCAGCTGCGCGGAGCGGCGTCGCCCGGCGGACCGGCATCAGCAGCAGCGTCAGGAACATCTTGTAGCCGTAGTAGGCGATCCGCGCGCCGCGGTGCATCGAAAGGCCGCCGACGCGCTCATGCATCACGACCGGTACCTCTCGGACGATGAGCCCGCGCCGGTGGTGCTGGACCAGAACGTCGCAGTCGGGGTAGTCCTCTGGGAACCCGTCGTTGACGACGGACTCGAGCGCGCGGCGAGAGAGGCCCTGGAACCCGCTGGTCGGGTCGGTGATGCGTTGGCCGATCCACCGGCTCGCGATCCAGGAAAACAGGCGGGTGCCGACGCGCCGAGCGAGGCTGCTGCGGGGCTGGTTGCGGTCGATGTAGCGTGATCCGAGCGCGATGTCGGCGCCGCGGTCGAGCTCGGCGATCAGCTCACAGAGCATCGACGGGTCGTGCTGCCCGTCCGCGTCCATCTGCAAGACGCGCTCGTAGCCTCCGCGGAGCGCGGCGCAGTAGCCCGAGTGGAGCGCCGTCCCATACCCCATGTTGAACGGGTGCAGGAGGACGCGCGCGCCGGCGCGCCGCGCCTCCGCGGCCGTGTCGTCCGGGCTGCCGTCATCTACGACCAGCACATCGATCTCAGGGTGCAATTCCCGGACAGCGCCCACGACCTGGCCCACTCTCCCGGACTCGGAGTAGGCTGGGATGACGAGGACGGTGGAGCAGCGCACGGGTATGGGTAAGTTTATGGAGCGCACCGGGCGCTGGCCAATGCTTGTCAGAGTTTGCTCTGCGATGATGCAACGCGCCGTCGCCGCCTGCGCTGGGCGTCGCGCACCCCTCCGCGCGGCGCCGTCTGGACCGCGACACCAACTCGACACCTAAGATCATGTTATTCCGCCCCTTTGTTTACGGCCTGCTAGCCCTCTTCCTCGCCGCGTGCGGGAGCACTCGCGACACCCGGGTCGACCTAGACGCCGCGGACTCGGTCACTGGGACCGGCCTGCAGAGCATGGACATTCGCACCATGGCGCAGCGATTCTCTGCGGCGCTCCAGGCCGACGGGATCCTGGCGCCTGGCAAGGAGGGCGACCGCGTGTCCTTCTACGTGACGCAGCTGCGCAACGACAGCTCCGACGTGATCGACAAGGAGCTCATCCTCGTCAATCTGCGCACGGCGCTGTTCAAGTCCTACGGTCGGCGCGTGCGCTTCCTCGACCGCTCGCCGGAAGCGAACGAGCTCGTCGACGCCGAGCGTCGCATGAAAGAGCGCGGCCAGGTGTCAGGGACCAACGATCGCCCCGTGGCCGGGAGCGACTACGCGCTCAAGGGGCTCATCAAGAGCCGCGATCGGCAATCGGGGAAGCTGCGCTCCTCCTACATCGTGGTGACGCTTGAGCTCGTCGACCTGGTGACGGGAGAGCTGATGTGGACCGACGACTACCAGATGAAGACCGAGTCGGAGAAGTCGGTCATCAACCGCTAAGAGCGCTGTGCGCCTCGCTTCGTGGATCCTCGCGGTGACGCCGCTGGCAGGCTGCGCGGTGTCGCAGCCTGCGGTCCCCGTCGATCGTTACCTCGCGGGTGACCTCGCCGCGGTCCGCGCGTTCACCGAGCAGGCAGCGCTCGCAGCGGAGCCTGCGAACCTCGCCCTGCTGCTCAACGTGCAAGGGCAGTGCGAGCTCTACCTCGGCGACGTCGACGCTGCGCGAGCGACGCTGCTGCGCGCTGCGCAGATTATGGGGACCTGGGCTACGAGCGGCGGCGAGGCGACGGCGGCGGTCGTCGGGAGTGAGAGCAGCAAGACCTACCGAGGCGACCCATACGAAAAGGCGATGAACGCCTTCTATCTGGCGTACGCCTACCTCACGAAAGGCGAGCCCGACAACGCCCGCGCGGCGCTGAAGCGCGGCATCCTGATGGACGCGGAGGTCGGTGACGAAAGGTATCAGGCCGACAACGCGCTGCTGTTCTGGATGGCGGGTCGAATGACCCGCCTGTACGGGGGCGAAGGCGCCGCGTCGTTCTTTGAGGAGGCGCGTGAGGCCAACCGCTTCGCGACGGGTCACGGCGCGCGCGGGGACGCCGACAACGCGCTGCTGTCGGCGCCGGAGGCGGGGAACCTCGTCTTGTTGTTGCCGACAGGGCTCGGGCCGGAGAAATACGGCGACGGCACCGAGCAGGAGCTCGCCAGGTTCCGCGAGCAGCGTCACCCCGCGGTGTCGGCGGTCGCGTCGATCGACGGCGCCGCGATCGGCGGCTCGACGATCTTGAGCGACGTCGTCTACCAGGCGCAGACGCTGGGGGGCACGGCGATGGAGGGCATTCGCCGCGGCAAGGCGGTGTTCCGACGCTCGACGCGCACGGCTGGCGCCGTCCTGCTGAATCGTGCGGCCCGCAATCGCAGCGTAGATGAGGACAAGGCGCGCGCTGAGGCCGTCGTCGGCGGAGCGTTGCTGTTGCTCAGCGCCGTGACCGCCGCCTCGGCAGACGTTCGCCACTGGCCGACCCTGCCGTCCACCGTCCAGGTGATCACGGCCGACGTTGCGCCGGGCCGTCATGAAGTCGTCGTCGATTTTCTCGACGGCCGCGGCCGCCCGCTGCCGTCGCTGCAGCGGCGCCTCACGGTCGAGGTGCCAGAGTCGCGCGAGGCGTGGCTGCTAGTGCCGTCATTGCCGCCCTCGCCGCGCCCGTAATTTTGCAACGTCGCGCTGTCACCTGCGCTGATCCTGCCGAGCGCGCGAAGCGTCGCCCGCACCCCCAGCTATGACCTACACATCCGCCATCGCCGTCGTCATCACCTTCGCCGCCAGCCTCGGCGCGCAGGCGCCGTCGAGCCCGCCGGATGCCCAAGCACCTGTGGCCTCCGACGCCGCGTGGTCTCCAGGCGAGGGGCAAGGCAGCAGCTACCGCAGCGCGCTCGCCCGCGCGATCAGCAGCGCGGTCGTTGCCGCGCGCGGGGCGGGCGCCGCCGAGGACGCGAGCGTGCGCGCTCGGCTCAGGATCGTGGCGGGACATGACGCGGGCCTGCAGGTGTTCGACGCGAGCGGTGCGCGCGAGCAGGCCTGGGTCTTAGGGCAATTGGGTGGCATCCTCGACGACTACGTCGTGGCTTCGCGAGA
>JAYYEE010000195.1:0-10000 GCA_036160175.1 Planctomycetota bacterium | reverse complement strand
TCACGACCCAAGACGGCCACCCCACCGCCGCGACCTATGGCTTCTGCATGACGCTGCGCGCGCTGATCGAGCGCGAGCAACCCGACGCCATCGCCATCGCCTTCGACGGCCCGCGGAGCGACCTGCTCCGCACGAAGATCTATCCCGAATACAAGTCGACCCGGACCAAGATGCCGGAAGAGATGGCGGTCCAACTCGACGACATCCGCGCGTCGGTCGAAGCCTTCGGCCTGCCCGTCGTCTCCGCCGAGGAGCACGAGGCCGATGACGTGATCGGGACGCTCGCGGTGCGCGGCCGCGCGCTCGATATGGACGTCTTCATCGTGACCGGCGACAAGGACTTCCTCCAGATCGTCGACGATCGCGTCAAGCTGTGGAACCTGCGCAGCTCGACCAGCAGCCCCGAGATCTTCGACCCGGCGGCGTGCGAGGCGAAATGGGGCCTGCCGCCGTCAGCCATCGTCGACATGCTCGCGCTGATGGGCGACAGCTCCGACAACGTCCCCGGCGTCCCGAAGATCGGCAAGAAGACCGCCGTCGACCTGTTGACGCAGTTCGGCTCCATCGAGGGGATCTACGAACGGCTTGAGGAGGTGAAGAAGCCCTCGATCAAGAAGACGCTTGAGGAGAACCGAGAGCTCGCAGAGCTCTCACGCCAGCTGGTGACGCTCCAGCTCGATCTCCCCCTCGCCGTGGAGGTCAGCGATCTGGGCCCCGCTGCCCCCGATCCTGAGAAGCTCCGCCCGCTGTTCCAGCGCTTGGACTTCAAGAACCTCCTGTCGGACCTCGCCGCCAACAAGGCCCCCCAGCAAGAAGTCGCCCAGCGATACGCTGTCGTGGACAGCGACGAGGCGCTGCGAGCCCTCGCCGCGGACCTGAGCCAGCGAGATCAGATCGCCGTCGCGGCGGAGACGGCGGGCGCGACGCTCCGCAAACGAAAGCTTGTCGGGATCTCCTTCGCGACCGAGCCTGGCGTCGCGACGTATGTCCCGCTCACCGACGACAACCGCGCCGCCAGGGTCGAAGCGCTGCGCGCGGTGCTCGCCGCCGAGTCCCCCACCAAGCACGTCCATGACCTGAAGCGCATGCTCGCGTCGTTCCGCGCCCTCGGCGTCGAGCTCGGCGGCGTCGGGCACGACACGATGCTCGCCAGCTACTGCAGCGATCCAGGCCTCCGTTCACACGGGCTCGCAGACCTCGCCCTGAAGCACTTCGCGTTCAAGAAGACCGCGGCGAAGGACATCGTCGGGTCGGGGAAGAAGCAGCGGACGTTCGCCGAGGTCGACGCGGCGCTGGTCGGCGCCTACGTCAGCGAAGAAGCCGACCTCGTCATGCGGCTCGTTGGGCCGCTGCAGGCCCAGCTGGAGCAGGCAGGCACCCTCGCGATTTACCGCGAGATGGAGGTGCCGCTGGTGCCTGCGCTGCTGGACATGGAGTGGGAAGGGATCGCGGTCGACACCGACCACCTGAAGGCGCTGAGCGAAGAGCTCCAAGAACGGATCGAGGGCCTACAGGATCGCGTCTTCGAGCGCGTCGGACACGAGTTCAACCTGGGATCGCCCGCCCAGCTCGGGAAGGTCCTCTTCGACGAGCTCGAGGTGCATCGAGCGGCCGACATCAACAAGCCCCGCCGGACGCCGACGGGCCAATACAAGACGGATCAAGAGGTCCTGGTGAAGGTCGCTGCTAAGCACGAGGTGCCCAAGCTCGTCCTCGAGTGGCGCCAACTGACCAAGCTCAAGTCGACCTACATCGACAGCCTCCCGGCGCTGGTGCAGCCAGACAGCGGGCGCGTACATACGACCTTCAACCAAGCGGTCGCGGCGACGGGCCGCCTCAGCAGCGAAGATCCCAACCTCCAGAACATCCCGATCCGGACCGAAGAGGGGCGCCGCGTCCGCGCGGCGTTCGTCCCGCGGACGTCAGGGTGGTCGCTGATCTCCGCGGACTACTCGCAGATCGAGCTCCGGATCTTGGCGCACCTCTCCGAAGACAAGGCGTTAGTGGAGTCGTTCCAGAAGGGTGAAGACATCCACGCGCGCACCGCCGCCATCGTGCACGGCATCCTGCCGAACCTCGTCACGCCGGAGCTCCGCAACCAGGCGAAGATCGTCAACTACGGGCTCATGTACGGGATGGGCGCGTCGCGCCTCGCGAACGAGACAGGCATGCGGCCACCTGAGGCCAAGAAGTTCATCAAGAGCTACTTCCGCGCGCTGCCGGGCGTAAAGGCGTATCTAGACGCTTCGCTCGACCACGCGCGCACCGAGCGAGAGGCGCGGACCATGTTCGGCCGGCGTCGCCCGCTGGGCGATATCGACTCGACCAACGCGATGCAGCGCATCGCCGCGGAGAACATGGCCGTCAACACCCCCATCCAAGGGGCCGCCGCCGACATCGTCAAACGCGCCATGCTCGCGGTGCATGACGCGCTTTCCCGGCGCGGGCTCCAGGCGAAGCTCTTGCTGCAGGTCCACGACGAGCTCGTCCTCGATGTCCCTGACGACGAGCGGACGGAGGTCGAGCGCCTGCTCCGCGACGCGATGGTCGGCGCCGCCGAGCTGAAGGTGCCGCTAGAGGTGACGATGGGGTCTGGCGCCAACTGGCTGATCGCCCACTAGCGCCGACGCCGCGTCAGTCTGCGCTCTGCTGAAGCAGCCAGGCCATCATCACGTAGCCCTCAGCCGTGTGGCGCGGTCCGCGCAGGTCCGCGACGCGACGCGCGCTGCACTGCACGATGCGAGCTCGGAAAAACTCGAACAGGATCGAGCCGCTATCACGCGCCGCGTCGCCGACGCGGCTGTCCAGTTCGATACTGCTGATCCCCTCGTCGGCCATCCGCAGCGAGAGGCGCTCTAGCTCCTCCGACGACGTGTCGAACAGGAACTCGCGGAACGCCTGCAGCTCCAGTTCGCCGTAATCCTCGCCAGTGAAGAAATCGACGAACTCCTCGTCGGCCCCCTGCGTCATCAGCTGGACGAGCTCGGAGCTCCCAGCGAGCGTGCCACCGACCACCTGAACGCGCAGCCGCGCTTCCCAGGTCGCGTCGAGGATCGGGAAGAAGTCATTTACGCGCCACGTCAGGCGGTTGCCCCAGAGGTTCGCGAGGCTCCGCACGCCCTGCGCGCGCACCGCGCGCTGCACAGATCCGTCGGTGACGATGTCAGCGAGCACCTCCTCTACCAGGCGTGTATGCACGGCCGTCCGCAGCCGGCGCGCCGCGACTTCGCGAAGCTGCGTAGCGAGGGCCTCATCGTCGAACTGGCCCGTGATGTGCCACAGCATGCGCAGAAAATTGATCTGCGCCATATTCATGGAGCGGCCAACGAGCGCTTGCGTGGGCGCGCGGAACGGGAAGGTGGCTTGGTCGGCCGTCACCATTCGGTCGACGAGCGTGTCGAGCCCGCGACGCTTGCCGTAGAGGATCTGGTCGCGCATCGGCGAGGGGTACCGCTCAAGCAGCTGCGCGAAGATCTTGAGGCTCTCCAGCTGGTGCCGGATCATCCGCACAGAGTCGAACGCGTCTTCGCTGCGATAGTCCTCGAGGGCCACCAACACGCGCTGCACGAGGTCTAGCTCTTCGGGCCGCAGCGGCTGCGGCTCATCGGCGTGGCTGGATCCGTCGGTCTCGTGCATCGGCGTCAGGAGAGTCTATCGCGGCGCCGCCGTTATCCACGCACCCGAGACGAGACGTCGCTGAGTTCGGAGGCCAGCTGCGCCCCCGTGTTGAGGTCCTTGAGCGCGACGGTTCCCGCCGCGACCTCTTCAGGACCGAGGATCCCGACGTGAGAGACGCCGATCGCGTTCGCGTAGCCGAGCTGCTTCTTCATCGGGGCGGCGTCGGCGTAGACCTCGACGCGCAAGCCGTCGGCCCGCAGGCGGCTCGCGACCGCGAGCACGTCCGCGGCAGCGACGCCCGCGGCGCTACACAACAGCAGCTCTGGGCCGATGCCGAGCTCGGGGAACATCTCCCGCTCCGTCATGACGAGCAGCACCCGCTCGAGGCCGAGCGAGAACCCAACCGCGGCAACCTGCTGCTTTTGGAACATCCCGATGAGGTTGTCATACCGCCCGCCGCCGCCCATCGAGCCTGAGAGGCCGTCTACCTGCACCTCAAAGATCGGCCCCGTGTAGTAGCTCAAACCACGCGCCAAGGTCGGGTCGAACACCAAGTGGTCCGCTGCGGGACCCTGCGCCGCGTTGCCGAACAGCTCCAACAGTTCGCGCGCGCCAGCAGCCCCGGGACCGTCGCCTTGCGCGATCTGCGCGAGCGCCCCGTCCCCGCGCATGCGATCCAGTGAGTCGAACAGCCCGTCTACCTGGGCAGCCGCGAGCTGCTTTTGCCCCAGCTCTTTCCGGACGCCCTCGACGCCGATCTTGTCCAGCTTGTCGAGCGCGATCAGCGCCGTCGACTCAGCGTCCGCCGGAATCCCTGCCTCGGCGACTAACGCCCGCAGCAGCTCGCGGTGATTCGTCAAGATCCTAAAGTCACGGAACCCGAGCTCGCGAAGCACCGTCGCGATGGCCGCGCACACCTCTGCGTCCGCAACGAGGCTCTTGGTCCCCGTGATGTCGACGTCACACTGATAGAACTCGCGGAAGCGCCCGCGCGCAGGGCGGTCCGCCCGCCAAACCGGCTGGATCTGGTAGCGCTTGTAGAAGGCCGGCAGGTCCTTGTAGTTCGCGACGACCCGCGCCAGCGGGACCGTCAGATCGTATCTGAGCCCCTCAGCCGCGAGCTCTAATTCCGTGAGCCCGTCCGGCTTGTCGGCGCCCGCCTCGATGGCGCGCTTGAGCTTGTCGCGGCGGTGCAGGAGTCGGTAGAGCAGCTGGTCGCCCTCCGGACCGTACTTCCCCAGCAACGTCGAGAGGTGCTCAATCGTCGGCGTCTCGAGCGGGACAAACCCGAAGGACTCATAGACGCGCTGAACGACTCCGAGCACATAGCGGCGGCGGACGACGTCTGCTGCGAGGAAATCGCGCATGCCGCTCGGAGGTTTCGTCGAGATCGCCTTGCTCATCGACTTCATGGTGTAGCCCACCGGCGGCACGAAACCAGTCGGACTACGGCTACCTGCGACAGATGAGGCGCCCCGCGTGTCGGCGCGGGGCGGCGACCGGCTGACGCGCGCCAGCCCTGGGGGCTCGGCGAGCGCAGGTTCACGGCGTCCCCGCGAGACTATCCCGCGCCCTGGCGGCGCTCACCAGGCGCCGAGAAACGTCAGCATCATCGGCCGCAGCAGGTCTTCCTCCGCGTCCATCCCGCGGATCGCGGCTGCCACAGTCGTCCCAGTCAGCTCGCAGGGCGTTGCGTCGCACCCGCGCCGGCGCAGACGATTCACGATCGCGCGGGCGTCCGCGCAGACTTCGGCGTCATCTGCACCCCCGCAGATGCTGAGCAGCGGCGCTTGGTCCAGGTGCTCGAATGTCATCCGATCACGCCCCACAGCCCGCAAGGAGCGCGGCCCGAGCGGGACGTTCGCGACGATGCGCCCGGCGAGGCCGTCCGTTTTAGAGGTGAGCGTGCTGGAGGCCACCGCGCCGCCGCCGATGCCGAAGCCCGCGGCAAAGCGTAACGGCGATCTCCCAGCCGCGGCTCGCTCGGCTCGCAGCCGCCGATACGCCGCGGTGACCCGCGCGCCGTCCGGCGCCTCGAACCGCTGCACGACGACGTCGACACCCGCGGACGCACAAGCCGCGCGGACCTTCTCGCCGAGGGACTGCTCCGCGGCGTCGCTCGCGACCCAGAGCATGGCGCGCGGGCTCAGCGCCGCGTCGCGGCGCTCGCCCCCGAGGGGGTCTTCCAAGAACGCGACGACCCGATCCGTCACGCAGTCCCGAGCGGTCCCGAGCTGGAAGATGTAGTTCGCGTGGCTCCGGTTGCGGTATCGGTCCCACCGGACCGGGATCCCTTTGCGCAACAGCTCGTCGCGGAGCAGCTGCCCGCAGAGGTTCACGCCGGGGATCTCGCGCTCTGCCCACGCGACGTAGGCCGGGCACTCGCCAGCGTCGACATATCGCCAAGTAGACGCCTCTAACCGGCGATCACGGTCCGCCCCGAACACGACGTCCAGGATCATGTGCTTCACCCGGACGTCGTACGGACCAGAGAGCAAGACGGCCCCGCGCAGCGCCTGCTTCGGGACGCCAGACAAAGTAAACTTACGGTCGTCGTAGGCGAGCCAGCTGCAGAGGTGCGCCCCAGAAGAGTGCCCCATCAAGAAGAGGCGGTCGCCGTCGTAGCCGTACTGCTGGGCGTTTCGGTGCAGGAAGCCGAGCGCGCGCGCGCAGTCGACGACCATCTCGCGCGGCTTGGCGAACGGGAACAACCGAGTGTTGATCGTCGCGCAGGCGAAGCCCTTAGCTGCGAGCAGCCTACCGACCGCGGCGAAGCGGTCTTTGCTGCCGCCCGTCCATGAGCCGCCGTGCACGAACATGACCAGGGCTGGCGGCGCCGCCGCCGCCGGCACGTAGAGGTCGAGCCGGTTCCGCCGCGGGAGCTTCGCCGCCTCGAAGTACTGCAGGTCTTCGTGAACGGCGATCGGCTCCTGGGGGGCCAAGGCCAGCACGAGCGCGCTGAGAACAGCAACCATGCAGCGAGCCTACCCAATCTCTCCGATCGGCCAAAGCCCGCCCGGGCGAGGCGGGCGCGACATCACCCCTACTTGGACTTGCCGAGCAAGTAGGCGACGAGGTCGCGCAGCTCGTCCGCGGAGAGGCTGTCCACGAGGTCTTTCGGCATCGGCGACATCGGCGAGGGCTCGACGCGCGCGACCTCCTCCACGGGAACGCGCAGCGGCACCGCGTCAGCCTTCGCCTCGACGACCTCGTAGACCTGCATGTCGCCATCCCAGGTCTTGTGCGCCACCCCGAAGAACGCCGTGCCGTCCTTCTTGGTCAGGACCTTGCCTGCGTATTGGTCGCTGATGACCTTGGAGGGCTCCAAGATCGACTCCAGGAGGTCGTGCGGCCGCATCTTGTTCTTCAAGCTCGTCAGGTCCGGGCCGCCGAAGCCGCCTTCCCCTTCGAAGTAGTGACACGTTGCGCAGCCGGCCGCGTGGAAGAGATTCCGGCCAGCGCCGCGCTTGCGCCCGTCAAAGCCGGCGCGGACCAAGCTCGCGATGTCGCTGACTTGCCAGTCTCTACCTGGCCCCTTCGGTGGCTTGCTGCGGAACTTCTGCCGCTTGGCGCGGGCTCGGCCGACGTCAAACTCCAGCTCGCGCCGGTGACCCGCGCTGCAGGCGTCCCAGTGCCCGTCGACGATTCGAATGAGGAAGCCGTCGAAGCTGGCGCCGCCAGAGCGAGAGCGCGCCTGATGCAAGAACCGGAACACCGTACGGCGCTGCTCGACCGACCAACCGTGCTCGACCAGGCGCAGGCTGTCAGCGATCGCTAGCTGCCCGATCGGCGGCATGTTCTCGATCATCTTGTTGATCACGCCGCCGTAGCTCGCGTTACGTGACGCCAACACCGTCCACGCGGGCGGCTCCGAGGGGCGCATCTTCGCCAACATCGGCACCGCCTTCTTGAGCAGCCCAGGGGCCTGGACGAACGCGAGCAGCTCGCAGAGGTCCGCGTCGACCCGCTCATCACCGCAAGGAAACAGCGGCATCATCCGGTCCGCCACGAGCTGCTGCTCACCGCGGCTCGCTGGTCCGAGCCGCATCAGCGCCAGCGCGTGGACCCGAATCCAGGCGACCCGCTGATCGTGGTCAAGGTCGCCAAACCCGTACCAACCCAGCGCGTCCAAGATCGGCTTCAGGTCCCGCTCTGCCCCCCTGCGCGCGACCGCCATCAGGCCTGCGAAGGCGCGATCGGGGCGCGCCGGGTCGACGTCCAGCACCGCCTCCCTGATCTCGTCGACTGGCAAGCGCTCTAGCGCGATCCGCATGGTCACGTAGGGGTCGGTCCCCGGGTGCTGCGCGTCCAGGATGTCCTCTGCAGACCGCGCTTCGGTGGCTGTCCAGGGGACCGGCTGGCCCCAGCGAGCGAGGCTGGCCGGAGCCCCCTCTTGGAGCGGCAAGCGGACCAAGCGCGACGGCAAGCCGCGGCCGCCGGCGACCACGTAAATGCAGTCGGGCGTCACGGCGCTCCACGTGATGTCCGCGACCGGCCAAGGCGCGCCGACGATCCACGGCGCTCCCTCGCGGTAGAGCGTCCCGAAGGTCCAGTCGAGGCCGAAGATGCCGCCCCGCTCGCCGGGGACGTAGATCATCCCCGTGGGCGACCCTGGCCCGATGTCCTGCAGCGCTGCCGGCGCGTCGGGGTAATCGTCCGACCACTTCGCGCTGCCCTTACGCCAGCCGTAGTCGACGCCGCTTTGGCCTGCGAGCCAGCGCGTCGGCCGGTACCACGGCAAGCCGAGGTCCCACTCCATGTCGGCGTCGTAGACCACGATCTGGCCGTTCGGCAGCACCGCGAAGTCGAACGGGTTACGGAAGCCGCAGCAGATCAGCTCCCAGCGCTTCGCGTCCGGGTCGATCTGATAGAGGCACCCACCCGGCGGCGAGTAACCGCCCCAGAACCCGCGCGCGTCGTTGATGCGCGGCGTCAGGCGGTCCTCCTGCCACTCGGACGGGACGCGGTTGACCGCGATGTCTGTCAGCCGCGTCATGTTGCCGTTGAGCACCAGCAGGTGTTCCCCGTCCGGCGCGACGGCGATCGAGTGCGGACCGTGCTCACCGCTCCCGTCGAACTCACGCAGCAACTCGACGTGCTCGAGCAGGTCGTCGCCGTCCTTATCCGTCACGCGGTAGAGGCCGTCCTTGCCGTCCATGCCTCCGTTGACGACGGCGTAGAGCGCGCCGCGGAACCAGAGCAGCCCGTGCGCGCCGCTCAGCGCCGCAGGCATCCGCTCGAACGTGGTGACTTCGCCTACCTCGCTCGCCGGCTCGATCCGGAACAGACCGGCCTTACGCTGATCGCAGGAGTAGAGCCGGCCGCGGTCGTCAGCGCACAAAGACACCCAAGAGCCCAGCGCGCGCGGGACCTCGAGCAGCGTAGTCGCGCCGGGGACCGGGCCGCCAGCGGCCATCTGCAGGTCGTCTGCGGGGAACGCCACCTGCGGCGCGTAGGCGTCCGCGCCGCCGCCGCCGAGCCCGCCGCGGCCGACAGACCCGGACCACACCACGTCGCCGCCGAGCGGGCCGAGCACGGTCGCCTTGCTCCACGAGCGGTCGTCGAAGCCAGGGCTGTCCCAGCCGTCGGGGTCGTCGGCCCCGCAGCGCCAGGACGCGTCGCTCACCAGCTCGCCGGCCTCGTCGCCGATCAACCAGCCCAAACGCGCGACCATGCCCGCGGGCCCGCCGTCGTTCCACGCGTGCACGGCGACGACGTTCTCGCCCGCCTTGAGCATCCCGGCGACCTCCACGAGCGTCGGGGAATCCCACGAGTCGTCCTTGCCGGCGCGCTCGCCGTTGACGTAGATGCGGCAGTGGTTGTCGACCGAGACGCCCAGCTGCGCCTTGTCGGGCGCGGCCGAGAGCTGGAACGAACGCCGGAAGAACAGCTCCTCCTCGTCGCCTGCAGCAGCGTCCCAAAGCCACTGCGGCGTCGGCCCCGTGGCCTTGCTGCGCTCCAGCTCTGCCTTACGGACGTAGGCCCGGAGCAGCGGCGGCACGTTGCCACGCCACTGCTCGGGAGCTTGTCCGGAGAAGGTGCGGAGCTCAAGGTCGCGGTACCACACCTTCATCTTCGGCCCGCGGTGGACCTGCAGCGCGATCTTGCCGGACCGCGGCGCGTCGCCGCGATCGTCGAGCAGCGCCGTGCAGAGCTGGCCGTCGAGCTCGTGATAGACGAGGTTGCCGACGGCGACGATGCGGAGGTCGTGCCACTCGGAGAAGTCGACCGGCGCTGCCGCAGGCGCCGCCAGTTGGCCGATCACGGCGCGGCCGCCGTCGGCCCAGCGGACGAACTGGCCGTGCTGTGCGACGATGCCGCCCGCACCTTCGCCGTAGAGCATGGCGGCATACTCCGGCTTGGGGTGCACGTCACACTGGTA
>JAYYEE010000194.1:0-21192 GCA_036160175.1 Planctomycetota bacterium | reverse complement strand
ACCGGCAACCTCGCGAACGGGTCTGGGGACGCGATCTTCGTCGGCTTAACCGGGCAGCCTGCAAAACGCCGCGCGCTGGTGCGCTTCGACGTCGCAGGCAGCATTCCGGCTGGCTCCAAGATCCTCGGCGTCGCGCTCCGGGCGATCTCGACCCAGTCCTCGACGCCCACCCCGCTCGCGACGACCCTGCACCGCGTGCTCGCCGACTGGTCCGAGGGCGCCTCGATCGCGCCCGGCAACGGCGGCGGCGGCGGTCAAGCGCTGCCAGGCGACGCCACGTGGCTCCACCGCTCGTATCCGTCGACGTTGTGGTCGATGGCGGGCGGCGACTTTGCCGCGACGCCGAGCGGCGCGCTCGCGCTCGTGCAGTCCGGCCTCAGCCAATCCGGCGGCTACAACCCCGGCCTGATCGCAGACGTGCAATCCTGGCTCGACAGCCCCGCGACCAACTTCGGCTGGCTCATCAAGTCGGACGAGGCCGCGCCGTCGACCGCGACGCGCGTCGAGTCTCGCGAGTCGCTGGGCGGCGGCGCCGAGCTGACCGTGACGTTCTTGCCGCCTGGCCTCGCGCGGACGTGGGGCTACGGCTGCCTCGTGAACGGCGCGGGGACCGCGGGTCAGATGGGGCTCACCTTGAACGGCTCCGCGACCAGCGGCGCGACCGTCGGCCTGCAGTATCACCAATGCCCGCCGCTGTCCGTCGGCGCGACCTTCTACGCGCTGGAGCTCGGCTACGGCCCGGCGGGGATCGGCTTCCCTGTCTGCAGCGGGACCGCTTGCTGCCAGCTCTATTTGCCCCCCGCTGGCGTCATCCCAGGCAGCCTCTGGACGACCAGCTCGCTCGGCGCCGCCGCCGACGCCTTCACGCTGCCGCCGAACGTGCCGGGCTTCCTCGTCGCGTGCCAGGGGGCGGCGATCGACAGCACCCCGCTCGGCTTCGCGCTGAGCGCCGGCGGCGTAATGTGCACGCAGTAGCCCGACGCCGACGCTACGGCTGGCTGATCACCAGCGTCGGCTGGTCTGCCTCGCGCTCGAAGCGCTGCACGGCGCACGCCGCGTAGTCGCCCGCCGTGCGCACCTCGAAGCTCGTCGACGCCGAGAGCGGCAGCCGCACGCGCCCGTCGCCGTCGGCTTGGCTGACGCCCCGACGCACACCGTTGAAGCTCGACGTCACCCAGACACCAGGCGCCGCAGCACCCTGCTCGTCCACGACGAGGAGGCTGACCTCGCGCGCGTTCACGAGCTGCAGATCACACGAGACGACCGCGCGGTCCACGCGGATGGACGCTGGCTCGCCGATCTGCCCGCGGTGCGCGAACGGCTCGACGACATATTCGTCCGGGAGGAGCCCGTCGAGCACGAACGCGCCGCCCGCGCCAGTGGTCACGCGCCGCTTCGTGCTCGCGCTGCGCACCTCCACCGGCAACCCCGCGACGGGCGCGCCGCCCATGTCGCGGATCGTGCCGCGGATCGAGCCAGCGCGTTGCGCCTCAAGCCGCGGCAGCGGCACGATGCCGTGATCGCGGGCCGAGGAGAATGGCGCCGAGCGCGCCGCGTATCCGCCCGCGTACGACGTTGACGCTGGCGCGTGGACGACGAGCGTCAGGCTCGTCATCGGCAGCGGCAGCTCGACGCGCCCGACCTCGTCGGTACACCCCCAGCACTCCGTGCCGAGCACGTTGACGAACGCGTTCTTAAGCGGCATCCCGTCGGGTCCGACGACGTCTCCCTCGCCGCGCAACGCCGGCGCAGGCGTAGGCTGCGGCGGCGCGACGTCCCACGGCGCGGCGGGCTCGAGGCAAACGATCATCGGCTCGGGAGCCACCGCCGACGTTCGCAGCCACGCCGGACGACGACCGGTCGCTGTGAACAGCAGGTCGCTCGCGCGCTGCTCGACGAGGGTGACCGCGAACGCACCGTCTGGGTCCGTACGCATGGCCTCGCCGTTCGCCGGCTTGACCTCTGCGCCGACCACGAGGAACCCGAGGCTGTCATAGACGAAGCCGCGGCGCTCGCTCTGCGGAAGGCGCGTCTCAGCGTTACGCCGCACGATCACGGGCCCCTCGCGCGTCGACCCGACGGCTCCGTTTGCCTGCGCGGCGGCGTGGGCCGTCACGCCGAGGTCGCCGCTCCACGCGAACCAGCCGATGACCAGCGCAGCCCAAAAGGCGACTGCGATCGACGGCTTGCGGAGGACCTCGTTCAAGACTTCCGCATTATATGAGGCGCGACCGACCGGATGCGACGCGCGATCTATGGAAGTTGGCGCGCCGCGCCATTGTGGAAAGTTGCGCGTCAGACGGCGCCGGCAACAGCCGCGTCGGCCTTGCTCGCTGTCGACGCGCGCACTGCGTCGGCGAACAGCCTCGTAACCGGATGCCCCACAGTCAGCTCGGGGTGGAAGCAAGCCGCGAGCAGCGCGCCCTTGCGGACCAACACCGGGTCGCCGTCACGGCGCGCGAGGACCTCACACGCGCCGTGCACCGCGGTGATGCGCGGCGCGCGGATGAACGTTCCTTCGAGCGCGCGCGGCAGCGCGTCACTCTCGACCGACAGCGCGAAGGTCCCGGAGTGCAGCTGGCGACCGTAGCCGTTGCGCACCACGGTCAGCGGCAGCAAGCCATAGCTCTGCTGCTCGGGTTGCTCGACGCGCTGCGAGAGCAGGATCAGCCCAGCGCAGGTCGCCATGACTGGGACGCCGCTCTGCAGCGCGCGGCGCAGCGGCTCCCAGAGACCTTCCACGTGGAGCAGCCGGATCATGGTCGTGCTCTCCCCCCCGGGCAGCACCAGCGCGTCGACGCCGCGTAGCTGGGCTGGGGTTCGAACTTGGCGTGTCCGCAGGCCGCACGCCGCTAGCGCGGACTGGTGGTCCGCGAAGTCGCCCTGGAGCGCGAGCACGCCGACGAGCGGCGTGCTGGTGCTGCCGTGATCAGACGCCACGCTTGGCGAGCAGCTGCTCCTCGGGCAGCGTGTCGATGTTGATGCCGACCATCGGCTCACCGAGGCCCTTCGAGACCTCGACCAGGACGCTCGGGTCTTGGTAGTGCGTCACCGCGCGAACGATCGCGCGCGCGCGCAAGACTGGGTCACCCGACTTGAAGATGCCCGAGCCGACGAACACCGCGTCGGCGCCTAGCTGCATCATCAAGGACGCGTCGGCTGGCGTCGCGACGCCACCCGCAGAGAAGTTTGGGACCGGCAGCTTTTGGTGCTCGGCGACCCACTGGACCAGCTCAACCGGCACCCGGAGCTCGGCAGCCTTCTTATCGAGCTGCATCGCGTCCAGGCCCTTCAGCCCGCGGATGCCGCTCATCAGGGCGCGCATGTGCCGCACAGCCTCGACGACGTTGCCGGTGCCAGCCTCGCCCTTCGTCCGGATCATGGCGGCGCCTTCGTGGACGCGACGGAGCGCCTCGCCCAGGTCGCGGCAGCCGCACACGAACGGCGTCTTGAACGGACGCTTGTCGACGTGGAACTCTTCGTCGGCGGGCGTCAGCACCTCGCTCTCGTCGATGCAGTCGACCTCCATCGACTCCAGCATCTGCGCCTCAACGAAGTGGCCGATGCGCACCTTGGCCATGACCGGGATGCTGACCGCCTTCTGGATCCCGGCGATCATGTCCGGATCGCTGGCGCGGGCGACCCCGCCGTCTCGGCGGATGTCGGCAGGGACGCGCTCGAGCGCCATCACGGCGCACGCGCCAGCCTCTTCGGCGATCTGGGCTTGCTCAGGGTCGACGACGTCCATGATGACGCCGCCTTTCAACTGCTCACAGAATCCGATCTTGCTGACGAGTTCCTCCGACGTGAAGCCGGGGACATTGGGGGTGGGGTGCTTACTGCTCATGACGTTGTTGTGTGATCGGTGAGGTTAGATGAAGGGCTGCGCGGCCGGCTGCAGCGCGAGCAGCTCGCTCGCGCATGCGCCGAGGACGCGGATCCCGTCGTGGATCTCGGCGACGGTAGCCCTGGTCAACGACAGCCTGACGCCGCGCGACGGCGCCCCATCGAGGTCGAAGGCGCGCCCCGGCACGACGCGCACGCCGTGCTCGGCGGCGAGCTCCGCGAGCTGGTCGCCCTGACCGTCCTCGGGCATCTCCAGCCATGCTACGAAGCCGCCGTCGGGGTCCGTCACCCTGCAGTTCGTCGGCAGGTGCTCGGAGCAAGCTGTCTGCAGCGCTGCGTGGCGCTGCTGCAACTCGCCGCGGAGCAGCGTAAGGTGGCGGTCGAAGCTCCCGCGCCGCATGAACTCGACCAGCGCTGCTTGCAGCAGCGGGCTCGTCTCAAGGTCCATGAACCGCTTCACCGCAGCCATCGGCTCGAGGAGCTGTTGGTTGCCTGCAATCCAGCCGATCCGCAGCGCGGGGAACAGCTCCTTCGAAACCGTGGAGACGGTCAGAGTGCGTCCTCGAGGATCCATCGACCGCAGGGTCGGCAGCGCGGTGCCGCGGCAGCGGAGCGAGTGCTGATATTCGTCCTCGACCAGGACGACGTCCGTCGACGCCACCGCTTCGATCAGTTCGCGGCGCTGCTGGACGTTGAGCGTGCGCCCGGTCGGGTTATGGAACGTCGGCATCAAGTAGCACATGCGCACCGACGGGCGCGCGAGCACGCGCTGGAGGTGCGCGCGGTCAAACCCGTCAGGTCCGAACGGAACCTGGATGACCTGCAGCCCGTGCGCACGGAGCAAGCCGTGCATGTGGTGGTACGACGGCTGCGTGACGACCACCGTGTCGCCGATGCTGCAGACGGTCCGCAAGACGAGGTCTAAGGCCTGCTGCGCGCCCGCGGTCACGAGCAAGTGTTCCCCCGTGAGCTCCGGGTCGCTGTCGTGGGTGCGACGCGCGAGCAGGTCCCTGAGGTCCGCGAGCCCGAACGCCGAGTGGCCGTAACCGAGCAGCTCGCGCCCCTGGCGCTCGAGCACGGTGTCCATCGCGGCGCGCCACTCGTCGATGGGGAAGCGCGCGTCATCGGGTTGCAGCTCCGCGAAGTTCGCGACGAGATGCCGGTCAGCGGGCAGCGTCGGGGCCCCGGCCATGGCCTTCGTCCGCCGGAGCGCGGCCTCGGCGTAGGGGCTGACGACGCGCGACTGTAGCGCGGTCTCTGCCGCATCGCTGTGGTTCGCCGCGAGCACGACCGTGCCGCGCCCGACGGTCCCTTCGACCAAGCCGCGGTCGGCGAGGCGACGATACGCGTCCTGAACGGTGGCGCGCGTCACCTGGCAATTGGCCGCGACCTCGCGGATCGGGGGTAGGCGATCTCCGACGGGAACGCGACCATCCTCAATCACGCTCTCGTAGAAGCGAGAAATCTGCTCGGCAGACGTAGCCGTACTGCTGGGATTAATTTCTGGAAGAATGCTTGGCACAAGGCAGCCTTTGTAGGTGCCAATTGGCCGCGATCAATTGGAACAATTTGATTATCTTGTCCTGGGAGGCAGGGGCGATGTGCTCGGGCTCCCAATGGACGCCTCGGCGGCGGATTGTCTCGCACACAACCTATCCAAGGCAAGGGGGTTAGGAAGTCCTCGATGCCCAGTCACAGAATCCACGTCAAGGCCGGAGGTCGATAAGCAGCCGCGGAGAGCTGAGACATCAACCGCGACGCTATGAAGACCGCTGCAAGCCACCTAGCCATTTGGACGTGCTGCCTCCTGGGCGCCGCGTGCTCTGGCGCGCCCTTAGACCCCGCGACCATCTTGGCCGAGCAGCCTGCGCCCAAGACAGCGCCGTCGGTCATCCGGCCGGCGACCGGCGGGGTCCACCCGATCGCGCTCCCTGTCGCACCCGCGGCGGTCCCCGCCGGCGAGGTCGCGCCCTCTCACGCCGCGCACGGGCAGCTCGAGGGCCCAGCCATCGCCGTCGGCCGCAGCGCCCAGCCGCTGTTCCAAGCGCCCACCGCCCGCGCGTTCGCGCAGAGCCTCGGCGACGCGAGCTGGGATCGCATGGACTCGTCTGACAGGGGGGCGGTCGAGCTCGTCAAGCTCGGCGACGCCGACTGCGCGCTCATTGGCGGCCGGCTCTCCCCGCGCGACCTGCACGCCGGGCTGCTTGAGACCCCGCTCGGGGTCGAGCTGTTCGGACTCGTGACCACTGACCTGCCAGGCCTGCGGTCGCTGACGTCGCAGGAAGTGCGCGGCATCTTCACCGGCGCGCTACGAGACTGGAGCCAGCTCGGTCGAGGCGCAGGCCCGATCACGGCGATCGTCCCCGCCGACCAGCGGACGCAGGAGCGAGCTGCTGGCGCGCTGATCTCAGGGGACCGGTTCTCCAGTCGCTGTCTTCGAGCAGACGGGGAGCCCGCGCTCGCGAGCATGCTCGCCGATCACCAGGGCGCCATCGCAGTGACCCGCCTGACCGCGGCGCGACGCGCGCCCGCCCAGCGCGTCCTCGAGATCGACTGGACGCCGCCCTCGCTCGACGCGTTCCGTCGCGGCACCTACCCCTTCGGAGTCCCGCTGCAGCTGATCACATCGTCCGCTGGCGCCGAATCAGCGGCGCCGCTCCTCCGCTTCGCCCGCAGCGCAGCAGGCCAGGAGCACCTCGGACGGCACTTAATGATGTCGCGCTGACCTAGAAGATCGCGCCGATCGTCACGAACCAGCCCTGCACGTCGATCATCGCGTCGAAGTCACGCCCGGTCGCGGTGCCATCTCCGTCCAGCACGATGTAGCGGTAGCCGCCGCGCACGTCCCACTGGTCGTCTAGGTTCCAGTTGGTGTACGTCTCGATGTCCCAGTAGCGCCCCTCAGAGTCTCCGAACGGGCCGATCATGAAGCCGCCGCCGGCGCCGAACGTGAAGTCGCCGACAAAGGCCTCGGCTTCCACGTAGGGCATCGGCATGTAGCCGCCCGTCTCGAGCTGTTCGAAGCCTGTCGCCGAGCGGAGCCCCAGGTCCATGGAGTAGTAGCCGAGTTGCCCGCCAGCAGCGAATCGGTATTGGTCCTCGCGCACTAGCTCGTAGGAGTAGTTGGCGACGATCGCGGTGAAGTCCAAGTCGGCGCTGACCGTGGTGCCCGCCGCGATGTCACCGTAGGGCCGGTCCAGCACCGTCGTGCCAGCAGAGTTGCTGAACAGCGTGCTCATCTTGACGCGGTGGCGATCCAGGTCCCACTGCCCCCGCACATAGGCGCCGCGCTCACGTTCACCGACGCCGAGGCTCCCTTGAAAGCTGTTCGCGGACGGGATCCCTCCACCTGAGTCCGCGAGCGCGATGTCCCCCCGCGCGCGCGCATACGAGGGGCCAATGTGGACGCTCGTGGTTTGACCGGCGCAGGCGACGAGCGCCAGGGGCGCCGCCAAGAGCAAGAGGTGCACGGGCTTCATAGCGCGAACAGCATGGGGTCTACCACCGAGGACCGCCACCCCCTTGCGCGCTCAGAACCGAATGCCGCCGCCGATCGTCCAACCCTGAAGTCGCACGTCCACGGTGAAGGCGTCTCCGCCTGAATCGCCGCTGCCATCGAGGTCTACGTAGCGGTAGCCAATAAAGGCGTGGGCGAACGGGAGCATCGCCGGCGAGTATTCCAGTATCGCCTCAACGTCAAAGAACGCGCCATCGGTGCCGCCGAGGTCTGATATCTCCAAGTAGCCCACTTCGCCGACCGCGCTGAGCGACCCCAGCGGCCCGCCGACCGTCGCGAACTCTGCGCGCAGGAACGGCATCGGCACGACCAGCGTCTCGTCGACGCTCTCCGTGATGCCTGCCCCGAACGGGGCAAGGGCGTCCGTCGCCCGGAAGTCGATCGCGATGACGTCGCACATGACACCTGGTGCGAGCTTGAGGGGGCCGAAGTCAAAATCGTAGGCGGCGCTGACCTTGGCGACGCCGACCTCAAGCTCGCTCACCACCACGTCACCCGCGAGCAGCCCACCAAACGTGTCTCCCAGCTGCCCTTGCCCGCTCTCGCTGACCGAGAAGGCCGAGCCAGAAAACACGGGCCCGCCCGCGTCGACCTGGCCGCGCAAGTACGGCGAGCCCTGGGTCCCGCCGACACCGAAGGCCGACTCAAGCCCCTGCTCGACGACACCAGCGCCAGCGTTGTCGAGCCCGACGCCGCCCCCGAGGTTCATGAAGGCGTAACCAGCCTGGCCAGACACGCCGACCGACGAGCACCCCGTTGAAGCGCACGCGGCGGACCTGGCTAGCATCAGCGAGAGACGGGGAGGGTTCGTGGATATCATGGCGTTGCGTCGGTCTGGTCCAATTACGTCACGCATCGTTTAACGGATACCGGGGCGATCCAACAGGGAGCGTGGCGCGGAGGCCTCCGCTCGGTAAGGTGCTCGCCCCGATGATCACGCTCAGCGGCATCAATAAGCGCCACGGACACCAAATCCTGTTCGTCGACGGCTCCCTGCAGCTCAACGCAGGAGAGAAGGTCGGCCTGACCGGCCCCAACGGGGCCGGGAAGTCGACCGTCTTCCGCATGATCGTCGGCGAGGACCCACCGGACGAAGGCGAGGTCAACCTGCCCAAGCGGGTGACAGTGGGATACTTCAAGCAGGACGTGGGCGAGCTGCGCGGCGACCGCGTGCTCGACGTCACGATCGCGGGCAGCGGACGCGCCGGCGCGCTCCATCATGAGATCCAACAGCTCGAGGCCGACATGTCCGACCCTGACAAGGCCGGCCAAATGGACGCCATCCTCGCTCGATACGGCGAAGTCCAGGGCGACTATCAGGACCTCGGCGGCTACGAGCTAGAGGCGCGCGCGAAGGAGGTGCTGCACGGGCTGGGCTTCGACGACGTGATGATCGAAGGCGACGTCGGAGCCCTCTCCGGTGGGTGGAAGATGCGGGTCGGGATGGCCCAAGTGCTGCTCGGCAACTTCGACGTGCTGCTGCTCGACGAGCCGACCAACCACCTCGACATTGAGTCGATCCTGTGGCTCGAGGGCTTCCTCAAGCAGACCAAAGCGGCCGTACTGATGACGTGCCACGACCGCGACTTCATGAACCGCGTCGTCGATCGAATCATCGACGTCGACGACGGCCAGTTCGTGAGCTACCAGGGCGACTACGACTTCATGGTGCGCGAGCAGGAGGTTCGCGCGACGCAGAAGGAGGCCGCGTTCGAGCGCCAGCAGGCGATGATCGCCAAGATGCAGCGGTTCATCGACCGCTTCGGGACGCACGTCGCGAAGGCCGCGCAGGCGCAGAGCAAGCAGAAGAAGATCGACAAGATCGACCGGCTCGAAGCGCCGCGCAAGCGCGAGGTCGTCGCGTTCCAGTTCAAACAGCCCGCGCGGTCGGGCGACGACGTCGTCAAGCTGCAGGGCGTGCAGAAGGCGTTCGGCGACAAGCAGATTTATCGCGGGCTCGACTTTGAGGTGCAGCGCGGCGAGCGGTGGTGCGTCATGGGTCAGAACGGGTCAGGCAAGACCACCCTGCTCAAGATGGTGGCCGGACACCTCAACCCCGACGGCGGCAAGGTGAAGCTCGGCAGCGTCAAGATGGGCTACTTCGCGCAGCAGTCGCTCGACCTCCTCGACCCAGGGTTGACCATCTACGAACAGGTGGACCAGCAGTTCCACCTGGAGTCCGTCGGCGTCAAGCGCACGCTGCTCGGCGCGTTTGGCTTCAGCGGCGACGACCACGACAAGCGCGTCGGCGACCTCAGCGGCGGCGAGAAGTCACGGCTCGTGATCGCGTTAATGCTGTTCGATCCGCCGAACTTCTTGGTGCTCGACGAGCCGACCAATCACCTCGACCTCGACACCAAGCAGATGCTCGTGCAGACGCTCTCGAAGTTCGAGGGGACGATGCTGTTCGTCTCTCACGACCGCACGTTCTTGCGTGGGCTGGCGAACCGCGTGCTCGACGTCAGCGCCTGCGCCAGCGGCGGTCCGCCGGACAAGTACCCCGGCTCCTACTCAGAGTGGGTGGAGAAGACGGGCGCTGAGGCCCCAGGCGTACACGCCTGAGCGGTCGCTAGCGGCGACGCTGAAGCTCGAAGAGAACGGCGCGGTGATCCGACGCGTCCGTCGGCACGACCCTGGCCGACGACGCGCGCCAGCCGCTTCGCGGCGCCCGCAGCAACCAGTCAATGCGCTTGATCGGCGCCGCCGCGGGGTAGCTCCCGCCGTCAGTCCCCGCCCCCGCCTCGCGCCAACAGTCGATCAGCGCTTCCGAGAGCGCGCGGTGGACGCGGCTGTCCGGGAGGTCGTTGAAGTCGCCCCCGACAGCGAACAGTTCGCGCTGAGCGACGGTCTCCAGGATCTCGGGCACGTTCTTCATCCGCTCAGCGTCGTCGGTGCGAGAGTCAATGTGCGTGCAGCCGATCGCGAGCGCGCCGTGCGGCGAGTGCACCGTGACCGTGAGGAGACCGCGCTGCTCGTCACGGCGGAGCATCTGATATCTCCGGTTCGCGCGTGAGGTGATCGGCCAGCGGCTCAAGATCGCGTTGCCATACTCGCCGCCCTGGTACGGGATGTTCTTCTCGAAGGCGGCGTGCATGCCAAGCGCCGCCGCTAGCTCCGCAGGAATGTCGACGCCCCCGCTGCGCCGCACGCCGACGTCCACCTCCTGCAGCAGCACGAAGTCAGCGTCCAGCGCCTCCAGCTCCGCCGCGATGCGCGCGACGTCGACCCGGTCGTCGAGCCCGCGCGCGTGGTGGATATTCCAGGTCACGACGCGGAGCGAAGCAGCTCCAGCTGGCCCCGCTTGACACCCCAACAGCAGCAGCGTCAGCGCGACCGCGAGGCGCGCGAGGTGTCGGTAGCGAGAGGCGGGCACGGTGAGAGCCTACCGCCCAGCGCTGGCGGTTCAGAACTGGAAGCCGAGCTCGCGGAGCTCTTCGCTGAGCACGCGCCGCGCCTCCGCGTAGGCGCTCTCGCCCCCCCACATCTTCGCCATGCGTTCGGCCCAGCCTTTCTCCTCGTTGACTGGGCGGCCGTTGTAGCCGCCCTGCTCGTCGTTGCACCGCTTCGCCCAGCTGCGCATCCCGTCGTCAGCGCGCCGCAGGACCTCGCCGAGGTCCGAGCTGTCGTATCGGTTCCAGTGCAAGACCCCCGACAACGGCATGCGCCCGCGCGGCGGCGGGTCATCTGCGGGCGCGCCTGCGGCCATCCCGAAGACGACGAAGCAGCGCGCGGGCAGCTCGAGGGCGCGAGCGAGTTCGATCGGGTGATTGCGAGCCCCGCCGATCATGCAGGCACCCAACCCCTCCGCCTCGCACGCGAGCTGGAGGTTCTGGCCGAGCAGCGCCGCGTCGATGGTCGTCTGCAGGAACAGCTCAAAGCTGTCCGCGCGCACCTCAGTGCCGTGGTCGGCGCACGCACGCGCGATCTTGTGCAGGTCTGCGCACACCGCGAAGAACACCGGCGCCTCGTCCACGTGGCGCTGGCCGCCGCATAGCCGCGCACACTCGGCCTTAAGCTCCTGCTCTCGCACAGCGACCACCGAGTAAGCCTGGATGAAGCTCGACGTCGACGCGTGGCGCGCCGCGTCGACCAGCCGCTCGATCTGGCCGTCGGGCACCGGGTCGGGCAGAAACGCGCGGTGGCTGCGGTGGCGGAACATCTGCGCGACCGTGCTCCAAGGGGCGCCAGAGAGGGCGCAGCGCGCGGCCCGCAGGTCCTCAGGCTGGTCCAGGTCCGCGCGGACCCAGTGGTTCGCCGTCGGCACGACCGCAACGCGGTCTGGATCTCTGCGGATCACGTCACGCAGCGTCTGTCCACCTCGATCGATCTCGTTGAAGGTCGCCCGCGTCATGACCGCCGGATGACCCGGGCGCCCGCGGTAGAGGGGCAACGCGATCGAGCGGCCGCCGGCGAGCAGCTTGGCCCGCAGCGCCAGCACCGTATCGGCCTCCACGAGCGCGTGGTCGACGGGGAACACCGCCACCACCTCAGCCTCACGCGGCAACTTGAGCAGCGCCATGCGCAGGCTGTCCGACATCTCGCCTTTGCCGCTTGTCTTCACGACCTCGGCGTCGAGCCCGCTTGGCAGCGGCGCCGCGTCTTCGCGACGCACCACCAGCACGCCGTCTACGCCCGCGGACTTGCAGGTCGCGACGATACGTTCGATCGCAGTGACGCCGCCCAGGTCGAGCAAGGCCTTGTCCTGGCCCATGCGCGCGCCGACGCCCGCAGCCGGCACGATCGCGTAGGTGCGCTGGCAGACCGCCTCGCTCACTTGGCGCGGATCTCGCTGAGCGTCACCAAGCACTCGACCTGGTGGTCGGCGCGGAAGGCCGCGGCGTCAGGGTCTTCGCGGTCGGCGATCGCCATGACCACGACGGGGTCGGCGCCGGCCTCGACCACGGCGTCGATCGCCTTGAGCGCCGAGCCGCCTGTTGTGACGGTGTCCTCAAGAACGCAGACCTTCTCGCCAGGGTCGAGGTCACCCTCGATGCGCGAGCCGGTGCCGTGGCCCTTGGCCTCCTTCCGCACCAAGAACGCCTTGAGGTTGCGTCCCGTGAGGTGAGAGAGGCACGCGACCGCGCTAGCGAGCGGGTCGGCGCCGAGCGTCAAGCCACCCACCGCCGTGATCTCTGGGTAGCGCTCGAGCTTCTCGAGCAAGAGCATGCCGATCAGGTAGAGCCCCTCAGGGTGTAGCGAGACCTTCTTGCCGTTGATGTAGAAGTCGGAGCGCTTGCCGGAGGCCAGCACGATGTCGATGCCGTCTTTGTAGGCGCGCTCGCGAACGAGCTCGAGGAGGCGGGCCTTGGCCGCCGCGGGGTCGAATGCAGTCGTCACGACTACAGGCATACCCGCGCCGCCGGGGCCGTCCAAGCACGGCCCCACGCGACGCAGAGAACTGAGCGGCCGCGCCGTGACCAGCACCGGTATCGGCGCCGACAGCCCGAGATCCCGGGCACCTGTTAGCATGGGAACATGAGCTACTTCCGCACCGGCCATGACGAGAGTCCGTTCGTAACTGCGGCCACCTGCGACCACCCAGAGGAGGTCGCTGACGGCGTCGTCATCGAGCGCCGCAGGGTCTTTTGGCTTTCCGCCGCCGGCGTCGCGGCCTTGCTCGTTGGCCGTTCACCGCGGGCGCAGGACCCTGTCTCGCCCTCGCGACCGCGGCGCACTGGGACGCTTGACTACCCCGCCTTCCTCGAAGAGCTCTACCCGCTCGCCAAGCGCCTCGTCGACAGCAAGGGCGAGGATGAGGAGGCCTACCTGATGACCGTGGCCGCGGCGATGACGCGCATCTCCGATCCAAAGTCGCCGCTGCGCGAGGCGATGAAGGCCTTCCGCAAGCGACAACCGCATCAGGGCGAGCGCTTCCCGCTCGCCGCGATGACCATCAAGCTCAAGCCTGGCAAGGGCTTCTCGCACCACGACCACCTGGACTACAACGGCGTCATCATGGGCGTCAGCGGTGAGGCGCGAGTCCGCAACTATGACTTCGTCGGCACCCCGCCCGAGGTCGACTCGGGCAAGGCCTTCTTGGTCCGCGAGACCCGCGACGACCTGATCCTGCCAGGACGCATCTCAACGCTGGGTCGCAACCGCGACAACGTCCACGACCTCATCGCGGGGAAAGACGGCGCGCAGGTGCTGGACGTGTTCACGTTCTTCAGCAAGCGCGCCGGCTCCCGCTACCTCGAGCTGGATGACAAGCCACGCGACGCGGAGCGGCGCGTCTACGAGGCCAGCTGGCGACAACGCCGGCGGCGCCGCGGATAACCCGATGCGGCTGTTGTGCTTTCAGGCTCGGAGCTTTAGCTGGCGCAGCTTTAAGCGCTCCCTCGACGAGGTCGGCGGGGTCGCGCTCGACGCTGTCGACGTGTCAGACGAGCTGCGCGACTGCGTCGTCGTCTTCGCGCACGCTGAGCAAGCAGACGAGGGCGACGCACCTCGTAAGCGAGCGTTCCAGCAGGCGCTCAAGCACGTCAAGTGGCTCTGCAACAAGCGAGCGATCAAGCGCGTCGTGCTGCACTCATTCACTCACTTAGGCGCGGTCAGCGCCGACCCGGCGTTCGCGAACGAGTTCCTCGAAGAGCTCGCTGCGCGGCTGGGCAGCGTGGGCTACCACGTCAAGCTGACGCCGTTCGGCCACCTCTGCGAGTGGAATATCGACGTCTACGGCGAGAGCCTCGCCAAGGTCTACAAGCAGATCTGAGTCGGCGCGCGGCCGCGGCCCGATCAGCTGTTCTGCGCGCGGATCTGCTCTGCAGCGGCCTTGTCGAAGCCGACGCCGTTCTTCTCGAAGAGCTGGTCGATCTCTCCCGACAGCGTCATCTCTGTGATGATGTCACAGCCGCCGACGAACTCACCCTTCACGTAGAGCTGGGGGATCGTCGGCCAATCCGAGTAGTCCTTGATGCCCTGGCGCAAGGCCTCGTCCGCGAGAACGTTGACGTCTTGATACTCGACCGAGAGGCCGCCGAGGATGCCCGCCACGCGGCTCGAGAAGCCGCACTGCGGCATCAGCTTGCTGCCCTTCATGAAGAGGACCACGTCGTGGGCCTCGACGGTCTCTTTGATCTGCGTGTGGATGTCGGTCATCGCTTGCGTGTCCTTGGTGTCCGTGCTCGCCCGCGTCTATGCGGGCGCGCGTGTAGTGAGCTGCAGCGCGTGAAGCTCGCCGTCGGGGCCGTCCATCTTGCCCTTCAGCGCCGCATAGACCGCGCGCTGCTGCTGCACCCGGTTCATATCCCGGAAGCTCTCGTCGACGACGGTCGCCGCCATGTGCATGCCGTCGTCGCCCTCCACCGTGATCTCGGCGTCGGGGAACTGCGCTCGCAAGAGCGCTTCGATCTCATGGGCGTGCATCGGCATAGAGGTTCCTGCGGGGCGGCAAACTAGGCCGCGCGGCGCCGCGGGGCAAGGCGCGGCTGGCTAGAGGCCGGCGATCGCGCGCTACCAGCGGTTTCTAAGCTGCCGGAGGAGGAGGAAGACCTCCTTGTGTCCCAGCGCGGCCGGGAGCGCCTCGAACGCGCGCTGCAGCCCGTCGCGCACGCTGGCGCTGCCCAACCGGAAGAACGTGTTGTGCTCTCGCTCTTGCCCGATCGTCAGCACCGGCGCGTCCGCGCCGTCGCGACCCTGGACCTGGTCGAGCAGCGCGCGCGCCGCCGCGTTGTCGGGCTCTCTGTCGAGCGTGAAGCGCAGGTTGCCAACTAAGTAGTCGTGACCTGGATAGAGGAGCACCGCGTCATCCAGGTTCGCGAGCTGCCGCGCGAACGTCTCGTAGAGCACCTCCGGGTGGCCCCCGTTGTGGCAGTTTCCGGCGCCCGCGTTGAAGAGCGTGTCGCCCGAGAACAGCGCCACCTTGGGCCCGCGCGACAGCAGGCACACGTGGCTCATCGTGTGCCCGGGCGTGTCGAGGCACTCAAGCTCGACGCTCTTGCCAACGCGGATGACATCGCCGCCGCGCAGACCCCGCGACACGTCGGGGATCGCGGCGTCCGCATGCGCCAGCAGCGCGGCGCCGGTCGCTGCGACGACGTGGTGGTTGCCGCCGATGTGGTCGTGGTGCTCGTGCGTGTTGAGGATCTGCGTGACGTCAAATCCTCGCGCCTTGGCGACGCGCAAGCACGCGCGGTGATCGAGCGGATCGACGGCTAGCGCCTCGCCGGTCTCTTCGCACGCGATCAGGTAGTTGTAGTTGCGGAGGCGGTTCCCGACCCAGATGCGCTCGACGATCATGGTCGCCGCCGCGCCTCAACCGCGTCCATCACGCCTGCCTCGAGCGCGACCCCGCTCAGCTGTTCGATCTCACGCAGCCCCGTCGGGCTGGTGATGTTGATCTCAGTCAGCACCTCACCCAACACGTCGATGCCCGCGAAGATCACCCCCAGCTCTCTGAGGCGCGGGCCGATGCGCGCGCAGATCTCGCGATCGCGCGCGGTGAGCTCTGCCGCGACCGCGCGGCCGCCGACGTGCAGGTTGGCGCGCGCCTCGTCCGCTGCCGGCACTCGCAGCACGGCGCCGGCCGGCTCCCCCTCGATGAGGATGATGCGCTTGTCGCCCGCGCGCACCGACGGCACGTACTCCTGCGCCAACAGGAGACGCTGTCCGGAGGAGGTGCCGGCTTCGATGATCGCGCGGGCGTTGCGATCGCCGGGCGTTAGATGAAACACATCGCGGCCGCCGTTTCCGTCCAGCGGCTTGACGATCATCTCGCCGCCGAGCTCGTCCCGGAACGCGAGGAGTTGATCGACCCTGCGGCTGACCAGGGTCGTCGGACAGAGCTCAGGGAACTCCAGCGCGAACAGCTTCTCGTTCTGATCGCGCAGCGCCGCAGGGTCGTTGACCATCACCGGGCCTTCAGCCCGGGACATCAGCAGCGTGGCGAACAGGTACGCGTCGTCGAGGGGCGGGTCCTTACGCATCCAGACCGCGCCGTAGTCGCTGATCGGGACGTCACGCGAATCCGCGGTCGACCACCACTCGCTCGCACCGGCCGTCGTCACGCGGGCGCGAGCAAAGGGCTCGCCGCCGCGCTGCCCGAGGTCGCCGACCTCGCAGGTCTCGACGACGTGGCCGCGGCGCCACGCCTCGTGGATGAAGGCGATCGATGTGTCCCCCTCCACGTGCAACAGGTCGAGTGGGTCCAGGATGAACAGGTGTCGCATGGTTAGTAGTGCGCCAAACACGGTCCGCAGACCTATGTGTTCGATAGATCGTAGCGCTCGTCAATCTCCGTGAGATCAACGATCGCGCGGCGAAGCACTTCTCTCGGCGAAGCGCCCGCTTCGACCTGCGCCAGCCACTGCTGCGCGAGGTTGCCCTCCCGAAGGATCTGCGCGATTCCTGCCAAGTGCTGGTCAAAGCCGTGGGCGGCCGCAGTCGGTTTGCAGTCATTCCAAACCGCCTCCACCCAGTCACGCATCACGAGCTCCTCGCCGGTCCGCCAGTCGGTGACGACCGCGTCCAGGCTCGACTCTGCCGCGCTACGTTCGTTGGCCGCGCACAACGCCTGCAGCTCGTCCTCAGACCGCGTCAGCAGCGGGTCTAGTGAGGGGTCCTGGAGCGACTGCCACACGCGCGCCTCCATGAACGCCACCACCGCGCCGATGTCACGCGGGCGGGTAATGCGGTCGCAGATGCGCAGCTCGAGCCGCTCGATCGTCTCCGGCGTCCCTTGACCGTTGGGCCGTATTGACAGCCAGAGGTGCCGCGGGTTGAACATCGCGCCGGCCTCGAGCTGCGAGGCTACCCATCCCCGAAAGTGCGCGTGGTCGATAAAGAACGGCGTCACCGGCGGCGTCGGCGGGAAAACGCGCCACCTGGTCGAATGAGCGCCCGTCGCACGACCTCGCAAGAACGGCGAGTTAGCGGTGAGCGCCAGATACATCGACGCCTCGGCCCGCAGCAGGCGGTAGGCCGCGATCAGGCGCTCAGGATCTTGGATGCCGATGTTGATATGCGTGCTCGCCGTCACCACGGTCGTCCCGTACGTGTCGCGAATAAACTGGTAGTACGGATTATTGGGGTTGGAGATGACGAACTCATCGCTATCGACCAGCGAGAGCGTGCTGCCTGGGATCAACGTGTAGTCGCCGAGCTCCTGGATGTAGCGGCGGAGCCGCGCGCGCTGCGTCATCAGCCGGTCGAGCATCTCCTCGTAGCTGCGTAGCGGCGGGGTCGTGTATTCGACGTTGCGCGAATCAGGCTCGGTCACAAATCCCGAGAGGTCCGCCGCGATCTGGTGCGACAGCGGCGCGATGTCTCCGTCCCGAGAGCCTACGTAGACCTCCTCTTCGAGGCCCTTGAGCAGCATGCGGTCGCCGCCTGCTGGGGACGCCATCTCGGCTCAGCTCCTGATCCCGACGCCGCGGCGCAGCATCGAGATCGCGAGCACATAGAACCCCACGATGAACAGCGCCAACACGCCCACCGCGACCGTCATCGGGAGATCAGAGCGTCCCAGGATGCTGTGTCGGAAGGCGTTGACCATGTAGAGGATTGGGTTGGCGTACGAGACGCTGCGCCAAGGCTCAGGCAGCAGCTCGACCGAATAGAAGACGCCGCCCAGCATGGTCAGCGGCGTCAGCACGAACGTCGGCACGATCGAGATGTCGTCGAAGTTCCGCGCCACCATCGCGTTCACGAAGCCGCCGAACGCGAACGCGATCGACGTCGCGACGGCTACACACATCATCCCGAGCGGGTGCGCGATCGGGAGGTCTACGAACAGCACGGAGACCACCGCGACGATCGCGCCGATCGCGAGACCGCGGAATACGCCGCCGATCGCAAACCCCAGCAAGATTGCGTGCGCTGACATCGGCGAGACCAGCATCTCTTCGATGTGGCTCTGAAACTTGGCCCCGAAGAGCGACGAGACCACGTTCTGATACGAGTTCGTCAGCACGGCCATCATGATCAGGCCTGGCGTCACGTACTGCAGATACGTGAAGCCCTCCATCTGCCCGATGCGCGCTCCCAGCACCGGGCCAAAGATCACGAAGTAGAGGCTGGTCGTAATCACCGGCGGCAGCAACGTCTGAGGCCAGATGCGAAGCACACGCTTCACCTCCCGCCGCACAACCGTCAAGAAGCCGACCCACCCTTCGTGCAGGCGCCCGCGGCTCGTCTCGGTGACCGACGCCAAGCGCGCGGTCCGTCCACCTTGCTGCGTGTCTCTGGCGCTCGTCACGACACCACCTCGTCACCGTCGCTCGAGTCGACCAAGCGCAAGAACAGCTCCTCGAGGCGGTTTGCCTTGTTGCGCATCGAGCGAACTCGGACGCCCTGCGCGTCGAGCGCCGCGAACAGCTCGTTGACGCTGGAGCTCCGCGCCAGCTCCACCTCAAACGAGCCGTCTTCGCGGAGGCGCGCGTCATAGCCTTCGAGGTCCGGCGCGACAGCGATCGGCTCACAGGGATCCAGCACGAAGGTCTCGGTCGCGAGCTGCGCGAGCAGGGAGCGCGTGTCGGTGTCCTGGATGATGCGGCCGCCGTCGATGATCGCGATCCGCCTGCAGAGGGCCTCGGCCTCTTCGAGGTAGTGCGTGGTCAGGATGATCGTCGTACCTGCTGCGTTGATCTCCTGCAGCAGATCCCACGTCGCGCGCCGGATCTCGATGTCCACGCCAGCGGTCGGCTCGTCCAGGATCAGCAAGCGGGGACCGTGGACCAGCGCGCGCGCGATCATCAAGCGGCGCTTCATGCCGCCCGAAAGCGATCGCGCCATGACGGACCGCTTCTCCCACAGCCCCATCCAATTCAGGCACTCGGCGGCGCGCTCCTGCGCCTCTCGCCACGGCACGCCGTAGTAGCCGGCTTGTTGCGCGACAATCTGCAGCGGCTGCTCAAACTGGTTGATGTTCAGCTCTTGCGGCACGACGCCGATCAGGCGTTTGGCGCCTTCGAGATCGCGCTCGGTGTCCACCCCGAACACCTCGATCGCTCCCGCGCTGCGGTTGATCAGCGACGTGACGACACCGATCGTCGTCGACTTGCCTGCGCCGTTAGGGCCCAAGAGCCCGAAGAATTCGCCTTCGGGGACGTCGAGGTCGATGCCCTTCAGCGCCTCGACCCCGTTTTTGTAGGTCTTGCTGAGCCCGCGGATGCGCAGGGCTGGCGACGCCGCGGTGCTGCTCATTGACGACACCTGCTAGCGCCCGCGCTCGTCGCAATAGGCGATGATGTCGGCAGACTCATACATCTGGACCTGACGCTCTTTGTCATACAGGAACGGCACCTGCGACTTGCCGCCCAACGCGACCAGCTCGCGACGGACCTCGGAGTCCGCGAAGATGGACAGCAACTTCGGCTCATACAGGATCTCATTCCGTTCAAGGTGGTCGGTGACCATCACGCAAAAAGGGCAGCCAGGGTCAATGTAGAGCTGAATCATGGCGCGTCTTTGTCTTGGGCGTAGGGCCCTGCGCCGCCGAGCGCAAGCTTGATCCCGGCGCGATCGATGACGCGCCTGCGTGCAGCCTCATTTGATGTAGCGCCGATCTACACGATACATGCGCTCGTCGATCCACTTTCGGAGCCCTGAGAACGGCAACCTCGCGGCGATTCTCCGCGCGACGAGCATCGGCAGGCCGTATCGCTTGATTCGCATCTTTCGACGCTCGCGCGCGCACTCCTCCGCGAGCCGCGCGCGCTCACGATCGCTGATAACGACGCGCTCGTGGCCGCTCAGCGCGTAGCCGCGCGCCTCGAGCATCGCGCCCGCCTTCGCTTCGACCAACGAGATCTCCGCGGCATCAGCGCTCTGTCGCCACCGCTGCGCGTTCGCCGGGTCCGGGAGGCTGTAGCTGGTCGTCGACGCGTAATCGAGCATGCGCTCCGAGAATGGGTGACCCAAGAACTCACAGATCGCCGACAGCGTCTCGCGCGGCGCGGCGATGAGCCGTTCGTAGCTGACCTCCATCCGTCGCGCCTTGGGCACGACCTGCGACAGCCTGTCCCATGCAGCCTCTGCCTCTAGCCACGCGTCAATCGCGGTCCAGACGTTGCCGTGCCACAGCATCCGGACTCGCGACCTCGCCACGTCCCGCCCGTCCCGGACGATGTGGACGAAGCGCGCGTCGGGCCAGATGTGGATCAACCGCTCGAAGTTCCGATGCACGGTCGCGCCGATGTCTCGCTTCCCGCCAGCGTCACGCCACGCCCGCAGCTTCCAGTTCACGAACTGCTCGTGGGTTTCCATGTCAGGGAACGAGCCATCGCAACCTGGGGCGGACAACGCATTACGCAACCACGGCCGCTCGAAGCTCCGCCGGACGTGTTCCATAGACGGCATCTGGCCGTCGTCCGACACCCAGTCAACGCTGAACTCGAACTCGTAATGGCACCCGATCGTGGGGTGGTGGTCGATCATCAAGCGCAGCAGGGTCGTCCCCGAGCGCTCCGCGCCCACGATGAAGAACGGCCGCGCGACTGGGTCCTGTTCGTCCATACGATTGCGAGAGCCCGCGCCTGGTCAGTTGGCGCTGCCTGCTGCGACCCGGTCCTTCTCCATGTCGTCGATCATGTCCGCGGTGATGTCTCCGGTCGGATACGAGCCCTCGAAGCAGCCTTTGCAGAACTTCAGGTCTTGGTTTCCCGCAGCGCGGACGGCCTCTTCCATCTCCTCGACCGACTGATAGATGACCGCGTCAGCGCCGAGCTCTTCTGCGATCATCTCGTCTGTTCGGCCGCGCGCGATGAAGTCGCGCTTCGTTGACATGTCGAGGCCGTAGAAGCAAGGGAACTTCAGCGGCGGTGAGTACGACGCGAAGTAGACCTTGGCGGCGCCCATCTCACGGGCAATCTTGACCATGTGGCGGCTGGTAT
>JAYYEE010000193.1:0-8040 GCA_036160175.1 Planctomycetota bacterium | reverse complement strand
ATCTTCGCGATCCAGGTCGGGCGACGGGGCGTCAACTACGCGATCGAGAAGCCGGCGCGCGAGGTCCTCTACACGCCGCTCGACCTCGCGACCAAGCACAAGGTGAAGTTCCTGCTCGACACGTTCGCGTATCGGCTCGGGGACCTCGCGGGCGCGGTCACTCAGGTCTGGCTCCGCGACCTGGGCCTCGGCGTCGGCGCGATCGTCGCGGTGACGGTTGGGGTCGCGGCCGTCTGGATCGTGGTGGCGACGGCGCTGGCGTCGAGTCAGCGCGAAGTCTCGCCGACCTCGTAGCGGAGCCACCGACACTCGATCGGGCCGTTGTGGACCGGGATCTTGCGGCTCGCGCGCAGGCCGAGGTGGCGCGTCAACGCCGGCTCGCCGCAGAGCACGTGCGCGGTGGCGCCTTCGCAGCGGTGAAGGAAGTTGCCGAGGGATCTCCAGCTTTCGTAGAGGGAGTCGTCGTCGGCTTGCAGGCGTTCGCCGTACGGCGGGTTCGTCACGACCCACGCCGGCGTGAACGGCGCCTGCCAGTCGCGGGCGTCAGATTGGTCGAGCCGCACACGGTCGGTCAGCTTGGCGTGCTGCAGCGCGCGCTTCGCGATCGCGATCGCGCTCGGGTGCTGGTCATTGCCAGCGAGCGGCGGGCAGCGGTCTTGCCGGAGGGTCGCGCGCTGCTCTGCTTCATCGTAGACGGACTGCCAGGCCTCCTGGTCGGTGTCTCGCCAGCGCTCGAACGCGAACGCGCGTCCGAGGCCGGGCGCCCGGTCCATGGCCATGAAGGCGGCCTCGATCAGGAACGTGGCGCTGCCGCACATGGGGTCGGCCAACGGCGCCTCACCGTCCCAATCGCTGAGCAGGATCAGACCTGCGGCAAGCGCCTCGTTGAGCGGCGACTTGTGCTGAACCTCGCGGTAGCCGCGCTTGTGCAAGGGCGCGCCACCGAGGTCGCGGTAGAGGATCGCCTGGTCGCGCTGTAGCACCAGCTTGAGCGGGAGGTCCGGCTGGTCTCGATCGACGTCCGGCCGCGCGCCGTCGAAGCGGACGAACTGGTCGCAGATCGCGTCCTTGACGACCAGCGACGGGAAGCGGGTGTCGTTGGCGAAGCTGTCGCGCACCGCGCCGTCGACGGCCAGCGTGTTGCGGGGCGTGATAAAGAGCGACCAATCGACCGAGCTGGCCATGCCGTAGAGGTCGTCGCGGTCGCGCACCCGCCCGCGCACGAGCTCTTCTTGCACGCGCGTCGCGGAGCGGAGCCACAGGCACGCGCGATAGCCCGTCGCGAGGTCTCCCTCGAATTCGGCGCCGCCGCGCTTGGCGCGGATCTTCGACGCCTCGACGCCGTGCAGCTCATCTACCAGCACCTCCTCTAAGCCGAGGGTGCAGGTCGCGTAGAAGCGCGCCATGATTAGCTGTCGGCGTTGTCCGCGCCCGGCCCGGCAGCAGCCGCGAAGTCACCGGCGAAGACCCGCAGCGCGCTGATCACGGGCGCTGCGGCCATCTCGATCAGCGAGCAGTGGCCCTTCTTCTTCGAGAAGTCGGCGAGGCGCGTCATCTTGGCGTCGTAGCCCGGACCCTTGCCCGCTTGCACCCCTTTGAGGAAATGCACGAACTGATTGGTCTCCATGCGGCAAGGCGGGCACTGCCCGCACTGCTCTCGCATGAAGAACTCCGCGATCTCGATCGTCAGCGCGACCACGTCCGTCTCGTCGGTGATGACGCGGACGCCGCCGCAGCCGGGGCTGCTGCCGAGCTCCGCCAGCGCCTCGTAGCTGATCGGCGCGTCCAGGTGCGCCGCGTCGAGGAATGGGGCAGACATCGCGGGCAAGATCGCGCGCACGGTCTTGCCGCCCGTCAGGCCGCCGCCGCAGCCCTCGATCAGGTCGCGGTAGGTGGCGCCGAACGGCAGCTCGTAGACTCCAGGGCGCTGGACCTCGTCGCCGAGCGTGAACAGCAAGGTGCCTTTGCTCTCGGCGGTGCCGATCGCGGCGAACGCGGCGCCGCCCTCGCGCGCGATCCATGCGACGTGCGCGAGCGTCTCGGTGTTGTTGACGGTCGTGGGCATGCCGAAGAGACCTGCGTCGCCGGGGAACGGGGGCTTCTTGCGCGGCTTCGCATCTTGCCCCTCGATCGAGTTGAGCGCCGCGGTCTCCTCGCCAGCGACGTAGGTCGTAGGCCCGAGGTGAAGCTCAACCGGGAACGGTAGCAGGCCCGCTTCTTGTGCCTCTCGCAGCGCCTGCGCCGCGCTCGCGCGGGGCCCCTCCATGTCTTCGATCAGGTAGAGGTAGCCCTTGCTCGCGCCGGTCGCCAGCCCTGCGCAGAGCAGCCCCTCAAGCACGGCGTGCGGGTGGCGCTCGACCAGGTAGCGGTCCTTGTTGCTGCCTGGCTCATGTTCGCCGCCGTTGGCGACTAAGTACTTCTCGTCGCTGCTCGCTTGCGCGGCGATGCGCCACTTGCGGATCGTCGGGAACGCGGCGCCGCCGCGTCCGCGGAGCCCAGAAGCCTCGACCTCGTCGCAGAGCCACTCGCCGCCTCGCTCTTGGACCGCGGCGAGTCCGGAGTAGCCGCCGCGGGCCTGGTATTCGGCGAGGCCTTCGGGCGCTACGGAGGAGCGGACAGGGAGCAGCAGCGCTGGCGATGACACCCCAAGATCCTATGCCGCGCGCGCGCTGCTGGCCATCGTTCGTCGCCCGCCTCGCGGCGAAGCGGGCGCCGCGACAGCCCGCGCCGGACGGGTTATCTTGTCTACATGTCGAGAAGGCGCGCGCTGTGGACCTGGTGCCTGTTCGCGGCGAGCCCGCTCGCGGCGCAGAACACCTACAGCTTCATCCCGAACCTCGTCTACGGCGTGGCTCCGGACCAGCAAGGCAACCCCGTAACGCTGCGGCTCGACCTATACCTGCCTGCGGGCGCGAGCGGTCCGACGCCGTGCGTCGTCTGGATCCACGGCGGCGCGTGGCAGGGCGGCAGCCGGTTCCCGACGCCTGCCTCGGACTTCGCCAACCACGGCTACGCGGTCGCCAGCATCAGCTACCGACTCAGCAGCCAGAACCTCTGGCCGGCACAGCTCCACGACTGCCGGGGTGCCGTGCGCTGGCTGCGCGCCAACGCCGCGACCTACAACTTGGACCCTGACCGCTTCGGTGCCTTCGGCAGCTCTGCCGGCGGGCACCTCTCCAACATGTTAGGCGTCACGAGCGGGCTCGAGCAGGCGCGCGTTGGGCAGTTGACGCTCGACCTCGAGGGCGTGGTGGGGGGCAACCTCGGAGAGTCGAGCGAGGTGCAGGCGGTGGTGGACTGGTTCGGCCCGACCGACGTCCTGCGCATGAGCCAGTTCCCCTCAAACATCGACCACGACGCCGCGACGTCGCCGGAGAGCAGGGTCCTCGGCCAGCCGCAGCAGAGCAACCCTGAGGCCGCCGGCAGCCTAAGCCCGATCACCTACCTCTGGCGCGGCGCGCCGCCGACCTTCGTCGTCCACGGGACCAGCGACTCGGTCATCCCCTACGAGCAAAGTCAGCACTTCTGGCGCAGGGCGACCCAGGTCTACGGTCTCGACTACGACTTCGAAGCGATCCCGTCGGCAGGGCACGGCGGCCCGGGCTTTGACGTCGACGACGCGCGCGCGTGGTTCGACGCCCGCTTAGCGGACCGCGCCACGCGCATCAGCATCCAGGTGTCAGGGGCGGTGTCGGAGCCCGCGGGGGTCGGCGCGTTCACTATTTCGCGCGTGGGTCCGACGGCCGCTGCGCAAGACGTCTTCCTCGCGTGGCGCGGCGACGCGGCGGTCGGCGAGGATGTCGCCTGTCTCCCTGCGCTCGTGACGATCCCAGCTGGCAGCGCCTCGGTGGTGTTGCCGGTGTCGGTCCTCGATGACGCCCTCATCGAGCCCGCCGAGGCGCTGCGCGCGCGCGTGCTCGCTGGGGGGGATTACGTCGTGGTCGCGGGCGCGGGCGAGGCGGCGCTGACCGTGCAGGACGACGACGCGCCGAGCGGCGCGGTCACGGTGAGCGTCGTCGCGGTCGACCGGACGATGGCTGAGCCTGGGCCGAACCCAGCGGTCGTGAGGGTCGCGCGGACTGGGCCGACGACGCAGGCGCTGAGCGTGGAGCTGCTGCTCCGTGGCGGCGCCGAGCCAGGCGTCGACCACGGCCTGACCGCGGGACCAGTGGTCATCCCAGCCGGGGCCGCCAGCGTCGACGTCACGATCCCTGTCGTTGACGACGCGATCAGCGAGCCGACCGAGCTCTGGGTCGTCGAGCTGCGACCAAGCGACTCCTACGCGCTCGGCGCGCAACGCGTCGCGAGCGGGCGGTTGTTCGACGACGACCGCACGGCGGGGCCGGTGGTCTCGATCGCCGCCGAGCGGCAACGCCTCGATGAGCTGGGCGGCGTCGTGGACCTGCTGGTGACGCGCACGCAGTCGGCGGGCGCGCTCACCGTCTCCCTCGGTGCCGGCGGGACCGCGACTGCCGGCGTCGACTACTCGCTCAGCACGTCCAGCGTCACCTTTGCTCCCAATCAGTCCGAGGTCCGCGTCACCCTGACGGGCGTCGACGACGGCCTCGCCGAGGGCGACGAGGAGCTGATCGTAGCGGCGGTCCCTGCTGCGGGCGCGAGCTATCGGGTCGGCGTCCAGTCGTCGCAGTCGCTGCGCGTCGTCGACGATGAGGCCGTGGTGCCGCTGCAAGCGCCGGCCATCCTGTCGGGCGGCGAGGTCGCGATTGGTCGGCCGGCGTGCCTGACGCTGGCGGCGCCTGCTGGCTCGATCCACGTCACCGGGCTGGCGTTCGCGCCTGGCTACGTCGCCACCTCGCCGTACCCGCTGCTGATCGACGGCGCTGGCGCGGCGACGTTCGGCCTCGGCGTCGTCCCCGCGACGGGCGCGGCCGCCTTCGCGCTGGACGTGCCCGAGGCCGCCATGCTGATCGGCACCGAGGTCTGGATGCAGTCGGCCGTGGTGGGCGCCAACGTCGTGTTTAGCTCACGTTTGCAGCGACGGCTGGTGATGCCCGCGTCGAAGTGAGCGCGCTGTGACGGCGCCCTGGCGGCGCGGTCCTTGACGCGTATTGGAGAGGTTGCGAGGCTAGCCGTATGGGTGACACTGCCAAGAAGCGCCGCGGCAGGATGTTGCCCAAGGTCGCCCTGACGGTCGCGGTCGCGACCGTCATGCTGGGGCTGCTCGAGGTCGTGGTTCGGCGGCTCGACGGCTACCAGGTCTGGACGGCGCGGCTCACCCCCGTAGCAGACCGGATGTCGCAGATGGAGGAGGTCGCGCCGGACCTCGTCGAGGGCTTCATGGCGCAGCCAGCTCTTCGGCGCGGGGATGTCGACGGCGCGTGGATGCTGTCCTCGCCCGAGCCGCCGCAGCGCCGGCCGTTGCCGCCTGAAATGCAGCGCGTCTTCGACGCCGGCTTGCACCCGATGTTCCTCTGGCAGTGGAACGAGGCGCTCCTTCAGAGCGTCTGGGTGAAGGGCGCGGGACCGGCCGTCGGCGAGGCGCTTCAGAAGCCCGACGGTTACTACGTGTTCGCGCCGGTCGAGCCGACGGTGTTCCCGCGCTACCGCTTCCCGCTGTCGGTGACCTTGCCGTCGGGGGTGACGCTGAACTCCATCGGCTTCCGCGGCGCAGACGTCGCCGTCGACAAGCCCGCGGCGACCGTACGGATCGCGTGCGTGGGGGCCTCGACCACCGTGGATGATCACCAGGTCCTGCACAGCTACCCCGAGCTCCTCGGGCACTACCTGCGCTGTTGGGCCAGCGCGCACCGGCCAGGCGTGAACTTCGAGGTCATCAACGCGGGCTGCGAGGGTTACTCGTCGACGGACATCGTCCAGAACGTCCGCCACTACGTGCTGCCGCTCGAGGTCGACTACGTCGTCTATTACGAGGGCGCCAACCAGCTTCACAAGACGCAGGTGTTGCAGCACGTGACCATCGACGGCGAGGTGCCGCCGCCGCCGCCCATGGCCGGGTTCTTGGACCCAGAGGCCGCAGCTACCGGCGAGAATCAGTGGCTGTATCAGCGCTCCGCCGCGGCGCGCCGCCTCCACACGGTGTTCGCGGGGTCGTCGCCCGCGGTCGAGCCTAGCAAGCCTCCGCAGCGTGTGACGTTGCCTGAGGGCATCGACGAGCAGCGGCCGGACCTCGCGCGCGCAGCCGAGATTTTGGAGCTCAAGACGATCCTGCCCGACCTCGACGCGATCCGAAGCGACTGCGCGGCTGCAGGCGCGCAGCTAGTGTTGTGCTCGTATAAGTGGCTGGTCTACGACGGCCTCGCACTCGACCCCGTGCGGGGGGAGGAGGTCTTTCGGCAGCTAAACCGGGCGTTCTGGCCAGCCTCGTACGCGTCGATGCGTCGCCTCGTTGACGTCCAAAACCGTTGGTTTGCGGCGTGGGCTGCGGCACGCCAAGTGCCGTTCCTCGACGTCGCCGCCTGCATGCCCGATGACCAGCGGCTGCACACGGACGCGATCCACAAGACGCAGCTGGGGTCTCGTTGCCACGCGTGGTCGACGTTTTGCCTGCTGCTGCCGCGGCTGATCGCCGATCTCGATGCCGGAGCGGTGCCGACGCCGGATGGCCAACCGAGCGCGCGTCACCCCAACGTGCCGCCCATGCGCCGCAAGACCGCGGCGGAGTTTGACGCCGAGAAGTAGCCGCAGCGCGCCGCGGCGACGTCGCTACGGTTCACCGAGGAGGACCGCGTCGTTCGCAAGGGTGTAACAGGCGCCTGCGCCGTGTCCATGGTGGTTGCGATCGAGCCAGAGACCGCGGATTATCGACGGAAGCCACGCGCCTCGCGCGGCTCGTTCGTTCTCGGAGATCCCTCTATGAAATTGCATTCCCTCTTGGCGGGCGTGCTGCTGCTCGGCGCTCTCGCCGCGCAGGACCCCGCCAACCCTGACACCAAGCCGCCGAGCGCGGCTGAGCGCATGCAGGAGCTCAGCGACCTGCAGGAGAAGGCCGTCGCCGATTGGCGCGCCGACATCAAGAAGGCCAAAGAAGACCGCGACGCTGGTCGCGAGAGCGCGCGCGCGATGCGCATGCGCCCGGACTTCGGCCCCGTCGCGGAGAAGGCCCTCGCCTACGCCAAGGAGTTCCAGGGCAAGGACGAGGCCGTCGACTTCCTGATGATGGTCGTCAACCTCGACCAGCAGCGGGCGCGTCCGGCGCTCGAGACGCTGCTCAAGGACCACATCGACAGCCCCAAGCTGTCGGAGATGGGGCGCATGATCCCGTACCTCGACCGCATCGTCTCGCCGGAGTTCGCCGAAGAGGCGCGGGCGAAGCTGATGAAGAGCAAGTCGGTCGACGTGCGCGGCTGGGCGATGTTCGCCGCGCACCAAGCGACGATTGAGAAGTCCGACCTCAACGGCGCGGCCTACAAGGACGCGCGCAGCAAGCTGACGGCGATCGCGCAAGAGGTCACGGACAAGGCGCTCGCCGGCGAGATCACCGGCGCGATCAACGAGCGCGAGCAGTTCGGAATCGGCTGCACCGCGCCCGACATCGAAGGCCTCGACCTCGACGGGGTCGCGTTCAAGCTGAGCGACTACAAGGGCAAGGTCATCTTCCTCGACTTCTGGGGCGATTGGTGAGGCCCTTGCCGGGCCATGTACCCGCACGAGCGGTCGCTCGTGGAAGAGATGAAGGACAAGCCGTTCGCCTTGGTCGGGGTCAACAGTGACCGCACGATCGAGCGCGCCAAGAAGGCCATCGCCGAGAACAAGCTCAACTGGCGCAGCTTCCAGAACCAGGAAGAGGGCCGGCCAGAGAAGATCTCCGCCGACTGGGCCGTCAAGGGCTGGCCGACGGTCGTGATCTTGGACAGCGAGTTCAAGATCCACTACCGGGGCCACGACGGCGAGAAGGCGACTGAGGTCGCCAAGGAGCTCGTCGCGAAGATGGCCGAGAAGGGCGGCGAGTAGCCCCCGCTCGGTAGAGCTATCAGCGCGGGGCCCCGGCCCCCCCCCCCGGGGGGCGGGCGCGGGGGGGCGGGGGGGGCCAGGGCGCGGCGGGGGGGCCGGCGCCGCCCC
>JAYYEE010000192.1:0-6884 GCA_036160175.1 Planctomycetota bacterium | reverse complement strand
CCGCAGCGCGCGCCGCGATGACGACGAGGACCGCCCGCGCCGCAGCTCGCGCCGCGATGACGACGAGGACCGCCCGCGCCGCAGCTCGCGCCGCGCCGACGACGAGGACCGTCCGCGCCGCAGCTCGCGCCGCGACGACGACGAGGACCGTCCGCGTCGCCGCAGCCCGCGCCGCGACGACGACGAGGACCGCCCGCGCGGTCGCGGGGGCCGCTCGTCGATGCCGATGGCCGACTTCGACGAAGGCGGCAAAGGCGCGGGCTCGGAGAGCAGCTTCGAGCTTGAGAGCCCCGATGACGTGATCGGTGACGGCGGGGAGCGCCCGCGCCGCTCGCGCGGTGGCCGCCGTCCGCGCCGCCGCGACTGAGCGGCAGGCTCGACCACTAGGCCCCAGGAGTCGGCCGCCTCGCGCGGCCGGCCACCTGCGAGGCCCGCCGGTTCGACGCGATCGTAGCCATGAGTGCTTGTTCCGCGCGCACCGGCGACGCTAGCATACGGCCCACGCCATGGTCCGTTCGCTGCCGTTGCTCGTCCCGTTTCTGGTCGTCCTCTTCGGGGCGACAGGCGTCGCGCAAGTCACCCCGGCGCCGCCCGGGCCGGAATTGGTCGCCGCGCGCTTCACGCCGGTCTTGGACGGCGACCTGTCTGACTGGAAAGGTCTGCCAAAACATGACTTCGGGCGTGACCAGATCTTTGAGGGGGCGGCTAGGTGGCGCCACCGGCGGGACCTCTCGGCGGAGTTATTGGTCAGCTGGGACAACAACCGCCTCTACCTAGCGGGGACGGTCCACGATGACCATTTTGCCGGCGACGAGCTCGCGGCTCAGGGGCAGGTCGACGGGGTCGAGCTCCACGTCGGTGGCGACACTCGGGACGCGGCCACCAGGACAGAGCGCCGCGTCTTGCGGCTGTTTCCGCTGCAGCCGCACCGGCCCTGGGCGTGGGGCGACGGCGAGCGGGAGGCGGTCGGCGACGCGGCCACGCAGCAGAACACCCAGCTCGCTGGGCTGATCGTGGTCGGCGCCCGGCGCGACGAGGCTTCCTATCAGTTCGAGGCGGCGATCCCGTTCCACCACTTCCCGAACCTTCGTCCGGGGACGGCGAGCTTCGGCTTCGATCTCGTACTCCGCGACTATGACGTCGAGACGGGCGACGGCGGCACCTCCATGTCTTGGAGCAAGACCGACCCGTTCGATGGACCGCGCAACGCCGTCCTCCGGATCGAAGAGCCTGGGCTGTTGGCGCCGACGGTGGAGCCGCGCCCCCTGCTGTCGAGCGAGCTGCTCGTCGATCTGCCGTATCTGCTGGTGCCGCTGCTGGCGCTGGTGGCGCTCGTCTTGATGCTGCGAGGCTGGTCGCGGATTCGCGAGCGCGTGCGGTGGTTGCGCACCGCGCTCGTCGTGGTCGGCGTGGCGATGTTCTTGGTCGGGCTGTGGGCGCCCGTGTTGATGACGAGTTGGCGCGCCGACGAACAGCAGCGGGAGCTGTCCGGCCGCCTGGCCAGCCTGCAGGAGATGTTGCCCCTGCTGGAAGAGGGGTCACTGAAGAGCTACCGCGGCGAGAGCCGCGACCGCGCGGTCGTCGACCTCGTCAGCGGCCGCGGGATCACGCGCCAGGCATACACGACGTATCGCTCGCTCGTTGACATCGCGCCCGAGCAGTTTGGCCCGCCGGTCCGTTCCTTCGACGGGCTGCCGGTCCGCTGCTACTGGCTGCCGTTGCCGGTCGAGCGCACCGAGAGCTTCCAGTTCGACAAGCCGCTTGAGGGCGACACCCTGTTCTTAGTGGTGGCGCGGCCCTACGCGCCGGCGATCGCGCTCACGACGGACCCTGTCCCGCCAGCGGTGCTCGACATCGAGCTCGACTACGGCGACACGAAGGTCCAGGACACGATGCCGCTAGACCTGCTCTTCGACGACGCGACGGCGCTGGGGCGCGACTTCTGGGAGGCCGGGATCGTGCAGATCGAGCTCACCGGCGCGCTGCGCTCGGCGACGCTCGGTTGCGCCGGCAACCCGGACGTGCGCCTCGTCGGCATGTCGTTGGAGGACATCGACCAAGGCGCGGTGGAGCCGCTCTCGCTCGGCAAGCCTTCGCGAAACGGTGTGCTCACCGACCTGCGTGGCCCCTATCCGGGCGACGCCGGGCTCGAGTTGGCGCCAGGCGCGGTCGGGACGATCTCGATCCCCGAGGGCGTCGAGTCGCCCGAGAAGCTCTGGCTCTTCTATCGGGCGGCCTACCCCGGCCTGCCGTCGTCGAGCCCGGGCTCGCGCGTGGCTGAGGTCCTGGTCCACTTCCGCGACGGGCGGCAGACGCGCCGAGTCGCGCTCGAGCATCAAGTGTCGATGTTCTATGAGCTCGCGGTGCATAACACGCGCGATGACCCGCCCGAGACGTCGCCCGCGTCAATCGCGCTCACCTGGGTCGACGATTCGCAGGAGCGACACGTCAACGTCGGCTACCCGCTCTTGGACTTGCCGAAGGACACGTCCATCTCATCGATCGAGTTCAAGAACCTCGCGGACTATCGCATCCGCTTCCGCTCGGTCGTGTTCGTCAACCAGCGCGACTTCTCGCCGCAAGATCCGGCGGGCTCGCCGCTGGTTAAGCAGGGCACGGAGCGCGTGTTGGGCGAGGACGCACGCGAGGGCCTTGAGGACCTCGTCGTGTCGATCTATCGGACGGGCGAGCTGAGCGCGTCTACGTTGGGAGTGGACGATCAACTCGAAGTGCAGGCGCTGCCGCGCGCGGTCGGCTCTGCGGAGTCGACCGAGATGTCCTCGCTGCTCCCCAGCGGCGATCGACGCCTCTCGCTGTTTGCGCCGCTCAAAGGCGACGGGTGGGACGGCGCGGTGTTGTCGGTCACCTCTACCGATGAGGGCTGGGACGAGGCCGAGCAGTCGGCGAATCGGCTCGGGCTCTTGCTCTGCTTGCTGAGTGCGCCGTTCTTGCTGGTGCTGCTGAGCGAACTCCTCGCGGTCGTGACGAACCTGCGCTTCCGGCTCATGGCCGTCATGTCTGTCGCGTCTTTGGCGCCGCTAGGCTTGCTCTCCCTGGTGCTCGTCCAGGTCCTCGAGAGCGGCCACGAGGCGGAGCTTGAAGGCAGCGTGAGCGCGACGGTCGCGAGCGCCATGGCGCAGCTCGAGGACCAAAAGGCGCGCGTGCAGCAGTCTGCTGAGCAGTGGCTGGATGACCTCGCGAGCCTCGCCGAGGAAGGCCTCGAACAGCGCCCCGAGGCGTCCACCGTCGCGTCGAAGACTGAGGAGTTGCAGGCGCTCCTGAGCGGCCAGCTGCCGCCCGAGTGGGGCGGCGGCTTCTTGCGGCTGGAGTGGCAGCGGCCGAGCGCGCTCGACGCGCCGCCGCTCGTGATCGTCTCCGGGGAGGGGCGAATGCTGCAGGTCGAGACCCCGGCGCGGACCGAGCCAGGGCTCTTCATGCAGTGGGGCCGGCTCATGCTCGGGGTGCGCGCGGAGCAGGCCGTAGGTGGCGGGGCGCTGGCGCTGACCGCGTGCCGTCCGCTCGACGGCAGCCTGCTCGGCGCGCTGGCGCCGGGTAAAGACCTGCTGCTGACCGACGTGCGCGGCTATCCGCTGTCGGCGAGCGAAGGCCGCCCGCGGGCCCAGCAGCTCGTCCAGGCGGCCTACGATCCACCGACGATGGCGACGCGCGAGCAAGCGCTCGCCACCGTAGAAGAGACTAGGCAGACGGTCGTGATGCGTGAGTCTGGGCCGGCCGGTGACCAGGTCGTCGGGGCGCAGGTGCTGCGAGATCTTCAGGAGACACCGCGCGCGTTGTTGGTCGCGGCGATGCCTGACGCGAGCGCGGCGCTGGACCTCGCCATCGGCAGGATCCCCGTGCGCGCCTTCTTCCTGCTGGTCGCAGGCTCGCTGGTCGTCCTCGCAGCGTTCCTCTCGTTCGTGGTCAGCGGTCGGATCAGCCGCCCGATCGAGCGGCTGGAAGAGGGCGCGCACGCCTTGTCGCGCGGGCAGTTCGACACCCGAGTGCTCGCAGAGGAGGGTGGTCAAGTCGGGCGGCTGACCCGCGCGTTCAACCAGATGGCGGAGGATCTAGACGGCCGCCTCCGAGACGTCGGCGCGCGGGACCGAGCGATGGGGGCGCTGGCAGCTGCGCGCGATGAGGCGGGAGCGCTCGACGTGCTGCACAGTTACTGCGCCGAGCACACTGGCGCCGATGAGGTCGTCGTCGTGATGTTCGAGGACAACGGCGATGGGCGCGTCGTCGGCGGCGGGGACGACGGATCGGACCGCGTGGTCGACCTCGGCGACTTCGACGTCTTGAGCCTGATGGGCCCGTTCAGCGCGCGCGACGGCGCGGGGCGCTTGCCGAGGCCCTGGCGCGACCTCTTGCCGCGCTCTGTGGCCTTGCTGGGGTTGCCGCTGATCTTCTCTGGTCAGGCGCGCGGGCTCGCTCTGCTCGGGTTCCGCCTCGTCTGCCCGGCGCCTGTGGAGCTCGTCGCGCTGCGCGCGGTGGTCGCGCAGGCCGCCAGCGCGTGCGAGCGTGCAAAGTTGCGGCGGCACGCCGTGCAGGACCCCGTCACCGGAGCGCTGACGTCGGAGTACTTCCGCCAGCGCGTCGTCGACGAGGTGTCGCTCGCGCAGCATCGCCGCAGCGTGCTGGCGATGAGGGGGTTCCGATTGTCGGAGCGCAGTCGGAGCGCTCGGCTCCTGCGGCAGTTCTCGCGGCTCCTGCGGGCGACCCTCTCGGACGTCGCGATCGTCGGCGCAGGCGGCGCTGGTCGCTTCTACGTCGCGATGCCGAACGTTGACCGCGGCCAAGCAGAGGCGGCGCGTGAGTTGGTCGCGTCGGAGTGGCGCGAAGCGAGCAGGCGAGACGGGATCGACGTCGGCGGCGCCTCGTTCAGCAGCGCCGTGTGCGTGTTCCCGAGCGAAGCCGTCTCGGCAGAGTTCCTGTTCGAGTCGGTCCGCGCGCAGCTCGACGCAGACCCGGTCCGCGGCGCCGTCGAAGCTGAGTCCGACGCGAGCCTGCTCCGTGCAGGAGTGACCGCGGTGAGCGCCTCGATGCGGCCGGTCTACAGCACGCTGCGGCGCGTGGCGCCGACCGATCTGCCGGTGCTGCTTGAGGGCGAGACGGGCGTCGGCAAGGAGGTGCTGACAGACCTCGCCCACCGCTGGAGCCGTCGGGCCGCAGGTCCGTTGGTCAAGGTGCACTGCGCGTCGCTCTCCGAGACCCTGCTCGCGAGCGAGCTGTTTGGGCACGAGCGAGGCGCGTTTACCGGGGCGGATCGCCGCCGCGTCGGGCGCTTCGAGCAGGCGGACGGCGGCACGCTGTTCCTCGATGAGGTCGGCGAGATCCCGATGGAGGTGCAGGTGACGCTGCTGCGGGCGTTGCAGGAGGGGGAGATTGACCGCGTCGGCGGCTCTGAGTCGGTCAAGGTCGACGTGCGAGTCATCGCGGCGACGAACCGTGACATGAAAGAGATGGTCGCGAGTGGTCGGTTCCGTGAGGACCTCTACTATCGCTTGCAGGGGATGGTGGTCCTGGTGCCTCCGTTGCGCGAGCGTCGTGAGGAGCTGCCGGGGTTGATCGAGCGTTTCCGCGTGGAGATCGTCGCGGACGGGCACGCGCCAGCGCGCGCCTTCTCGACGACTGCGCTGGATGAGCTCTATCGTCAGGAGTGGCCTGGCAACATCCGTCAGCTGCGGACCACCGTCTTCCGCGCCATGGTCCTCGCCCGCGGCGCCGTCGTGCGCCACGAGGACGTACGGGCAGCGCTGGTCGGGGGCGGCGCGGCGCCCCAGCTGCCAGAGCGCGCGCGCGTTGATCATCCTGTCCAGTCAGCCGGCTTCGATGGCGCCGCGGCGCCGTCCTCGGCGCGGCCCGAGGCGGCGGCCGAGGGCGGCGCGCCGTCCGCGCTTGGCGGGGTCTCGGCTGCGGAGAACGAGCGCGGCGAGGAGGCCCTGGCCGACATCCCTAGGCCCGAGCCAGAGTCGATGGCGATCCAGGGGTTGCCGAGCGTTGCGCCGCTAGAGGACCGCTTGCCCGCTAGGCTTCGTGCGTTGCTGGCGCAGGTTCGAGAGCGGGGTCGCTACACCACCCAGGAGCACATGGCGAAATCGGGCGTCTCGCACCGCACGGCGCTCCGAGACCTTCAATCCCTTGTCGCAAATGGATTTATCGAGCGAGTAGGAGTGCGGAGGGGCGCCTGGTATCGGCCAGACCCGCGCCTGACCGATTCTTCGGCCACATAAGTTCACGTTCTGGCGTAATCTCTCCCCCAGTTCTCCCCAAGGTGGCGATTAAATTTTTGCGGGGCCGTAATCGTCTGCTCAGCATGTGATTGCGTCCGCTTATTCGGGTTTGGCGAAAAGGATGGCCCGGCCGTTGCGTGTGGATCGCCCGCGATTGACCGAATCCTACTGAGAGTCAGCGCGCGACCGGACGCCAGCTTGCTATGCGCAACCTACTTTACTCCCTTCTCTTGCCGTTGGTTTTGATCGCAACGGCCTCAGCCCAGGTCACACTCAAGAAGAAGGCCGTGGTCTACAGCGGCAGCGCCTCGAACACGTCGGCGCCTGCGACGATCGACGAGAAGAAGGTGCGGGCGGCGACTCCTGAGTGGAAGAAGATCCAGGGGTCTGGGATCGACCCGGACTCGGCGCGTGGCAAGCAGCTGATCACCAAGATGAACCAACGGATCCGCCGCGCTGTGAAGTCCGTCGCGGACAGCGAGAGCCGGGACATGGTCACGCGCAAGAAGGACTTGAAGGACGACCGCGGCCGCGACGTGGCCGACCTGACGGATTTGGTCGTCGCCGAGCTCGAAGCCTAGCCAGCCCGGCCGGGCCGGGGGCCGAAACCCTCGCGCAGGCAGGCTGGATCCTCCACAATCGCGCCTCGTGCCA
>JAYYEE010000191.1:0-6798 GCA_036160175.1 Planctomycetota bacterium | reverse complement strand
CAGATGGTCGAGTTCGACGTATTCCAGTCCAAAGACGGCGCATGGGTCTGCATGCACGACCACACGCTCGATCGCACCACCGACGCCGTCGCGCGCCTGGGGCGCAAGGGTGTGCGGGTCGACGAGCTGACGCTCGCGGAGCTGCGCGAGCTCGACGCGGGCCGCTGGTTTGACGAGGCGTATGCCGGTGAGCGCATCGCGACGCTCGAGGAGGCGTTGGCAGCGATCGCGCCGGCGATGCCCATGATCGAGCACAAGCAGGGCGACCCCGCCGCGCTGGTCTCCGAGCTGCGCAGGCTCGGCCTCGTCAACGACGTGCTGGTGCAGTCATTCGACTGGGACTGGCTCGAAGAGGTCCACCGGCTGGAGCCGCGGCTGTTGATCGGCGCGCTCTGCGGCGGCGAGCCGACCGCAGCGCGGCTCTCGGAGCTCGACCGCACCGGGGCGCGCGTGGTGCACTGGGGCCACGACCGCATGACCGCGGCGGCCGCGCGCGAGATCCTCGGCAGCGGCCGGTTGCTGTGCGTCTACACCGTGGACGACGAAGCGGAGTTTCGGCGGTGCCTCGAGCTCGGCTGCCACATGGTCACGACCAACCGCCCAGGCTACTTCGTGGAGTTGGGCGAGGCGCTGCTCGGTCAGCGCTGAGCGCGACGGAGCGTGAGCGTCAGCTGGTGGCGCTGGCCCGGCGCGAGCGTCACCGCGTTCTCTTTGCAGTTGGCGGTCTCGACGCAGCAGAACGCCTGCCAATCGTCTGGCGCCATCTGTGAGAGCGTCGCGGCCTTGACTGGCCATGGGTTCCACACGATCGCCGAGCGCGCTGCGGGCGCCGTCAGCGTGACCTCGCGACCCAGCGCCGGCGCGTCCAGCGTGATCGCGGCAGGGGCGCCCTGAAACACGCGGTCGGTCTCTGCGCGGAAGCGTAGCGGGACTGCTGGGTCCCACCCGGCCTCTGGAGCGCGGGCGTGCTCGGTGCAGGGGACGCCCTCGAGGCCACGCACCGAGGCCGTCTGGATGTCGCCGACCGCGAAGTATGTGTGCAGGGCTTGCTCGAACGTGAAGTTCTCAGCCGACGGGTTGTCGACCCGCATCGTGACCTGCAGCGTGTCGCGCAACGTGACCTCGAGCTCGACGGAGAACTCGTGCGGCCAGAGCGTCCGCGTCTGCTCGTCGTCCCTGACGGCGAGGGTCACCGAAGAAGCGCTGGTCGCGACGACGGTCCACTCACGGCCGCGCGCGAAGCCGTGCGCCGGCTTGCTTGCGTCCTCCGCGTGGTCGCCGAACCAGGGGAACACGACCGGTACTCCGCCTCGCACGGGCGCGCCGTCGTCATAGGCTGCGCCGCTCGCGGTCCACAGCGCGTCGCCGTCGGGGCCGCTCCAAGACAGCACCTGGGCGCCGAGCCGTGCGATCAAGGCGCGGTTTCGACCGTGCGTCAGCTCGATCGCAGGGCGACCGCCTGGGTCCACGGTGAAGCGCACCCCTGGCGCTGGCGTGGCTGCCTCCATGGACACGCAGCGGGCGCAGATGCAGGCGCGTCCGCGCGCCGCGCCCGGCACCCGCGCGATCAAGGACTCCGGGATCGTCGCGTCGCGGCACCAGCACCCTTCGCACGCCGCCGGGTCGCCCCCGGCCCGAGCCATCGCGCAGGCGTTGTCGGCGCCGCACAGCGGGCAACGATCCGTGCGCGTCTCATTCATGCCGCGAACATACCGTGAGCGGCCGCCGCCGCGATCAGCGCTTCATCTGCTTGAGCTTGGCGATCGCGCTGAGCACGCCGGCGCTGTTGCTTGTGCGCGCGCCCGCGGAGTAGCCGTCGGCGCCGCCGGCGGGGCCCGCTGGCTCATCTCGGCCCGAGGTCGTTGCGGTCGGGGTGGCTGGCGCCGGCGCGGCCTCCGGGCGGCGCGTCATCGCCGCGGCGAGCGCGCCAACCTCGCGCTGGACGTCGCGGATGGATGACGCGAGCTCCTCGTCTTGGTCGGCTCGGGGGCGCGTCAGCGTTTCGTCGAGCCGTTCAGCCAGCTCGCTCAGTTGACGCCGCATCTCCGTCACCATCGCCGCGAGCCCAGCGATGGTCTTTGCGGCAGCCTCGCCGCCTGGGTGCTTTTCGCCGACCTGCTGGTGAACGGCGGACACCGTGTCGGAGAGCTGCGCCGTCTGCGCTGCGATCTCGACCAGCGGTTTGCCGTACATCTTGGTGGCCCCTGCTAGCCGAGCGAGCTCTTGATCTTGGCGGTGGAGCGTGTCGCGCAATTGCAGGAACTCGTCGGCGTCAGCGCGCGCATGCGCGAGCAGGTCGTCGAGCGCGCGTTGGGCGGCAGCTTCGCGGCTAGCTCGGGACTCTTCGCCCTGCTTCCAGCGCTGCGTCGCGAGGTCTTGGTGGCGCTGGACTCGACTCATCGCGACGAGCAACGCGCCGGTGCATGCCATGAGCAGATAGGCGTCGATGGTCAGGGCATCAGCGCCTAGCAAGTCAGGCGTAGCGAGCCCCACCACGGCGACGGCCACGCAGAGCGCGCCCGCAGCGAGCATCGCGTAGCCAGCTCTCCGCGGGCGGGAGCTCGCGCGCGGCGCGCCTTGGTTGGGTGCGTGGTCGAGGCGGTCGGTGGTCAGGCGCTCGTGATCGGGCGGGCCCGGATCTACTGCGAGGTGGTCGTCCGTGCAGCGCGGAGCGTCGTCGAGGTCCGCGGCCGTTGGCGCGTCTTCATGTTGCCGACTCGCGCCGGAGAAGCTCGGGAGCTCGTCCGTCGGCCCGCCACGTTCTTCAGATCGCGTCATGAGTTTTTTTGGACCGCAAGGCCCGTATTCGTTGATCGGCACGGGAGGCTGGATGGATGAAGCAGGCGTGTTGCAAACGGCGTCGCGGTCCCCGAAAACGTGGTGCTATCGATGGCTCGGAAACTCAAAGGCATCGCTGCGGCGCCAGGTATCGCGATCGCTCCCGTTGTGCACTTCCACACGACGCTGGACCAGATCCCGACGCGCCAGATCGCAGACGAACACGTCGCGGCTGAGAAGACTCGGCTCGTCGGCGCTATCGAGACCGTCACAGAGAACCTCACCGAGCTCCAAAAGGAGCTGGCGGGCGCGCTCGGGAAGCACGACGTCAGGATCTATGACGCGCAGCTCGCGATCCTGCACGACAAGACCTTCATCAAGGAGGTCGAAGGGGAGATCGACGAGCGCAAGTGCAACCTCGAGGTGGCGCTGCAGCGGGTCGTCGCGCGCTACGAATCCGCCTTCGAGCAGATGGAGAACGTGGCGATGCGAGAGCGCGCCGCAGACCTCCGCGACATCGGCCGGCAGTTGGTCGGAGCGCTGGTCGCGCGCGGTCGGCAAATCTACACCGCGGACGGCGCAGACTACCTCTTCGCAGCGGACGAGTTCCTGCCCAGCGACGCTGGCATCCTGGATCGCGAACACATCCGCGGCATCGTGACGACGCACGGGGGCAAATACTCTCACGGGGCCATCCTCGCGCGCTCGCTTGGGATCCCGGCCATCGTCGGCGTCGACAACGTCATGCAGGAGACGAGCAACGGCGCCCTCGCGGTCCTCGATGGCGACGCTGGCGTGGTCGTTCTCGACCCGAGCCCGGACGAGTTAGCAGAGTATGAGCGGCGGCTCGCTGAGCAGCGGTCGGTGGAGTCGCGTATCAGCGAACTCCGCTTTCAGCCTTCTGTCACGCCCGATGGGACCAAGGTTCGCCTGCAGGCAAACGCAGAGGGCGTGCAAGACCTCGCGGGGCTCGAGCTCGACGCGATCGCTGGGATCGGGTTGTTCCGCACCGAGTTCGCCTTCATGGAGCGCCGGCAGTTCCCGACTGAGGACGAGCAGGTCGCGATGTACAGCAGGGCAGTGGAGAGCGCCGGCGGAAAGCCGGTTACGTTCCGCACGCTCGACGTTGGGGGGGACAAGCCGCTCGGGTACTTCCAGATGCCCGAGGAGCGCAACCCTGTGCTCGGCTGGCGAGGCATACGGCTGTGCCTTGACTGGCCGGACATCCTCTACACGCAGCTCCGCGCCATCCTGCGCGCTAGCGCAGAGGGGCACGTCCGCATCCTGCTGCCGATGATCACGACGCGCTCGGAGGTCGTTCGCTGCCGTGAGGTGCTCGACCAGCTCACCGCCGACCTGCGCAAGAACGGCGTGCCGTTCGACGCGCGCATCGAGCTCGGCGTGATGGTGGAGGTGCCGGTCCTCGTCTCCGTGCTGCCAGAGATCTTGCCCGTCGTCGACTTCGTCTCGGTGGGGACTAACGACCTCGTGCAGTATCTGCTCGCGGTCGATCGCGACAACCAGCGCGTCGCCAAGATGTACGACCCGTTCCACCCTGGCGTGCTGCGGGTGCTCGCGCAGATCGCTGAGCTGGTCGCCGCCGCCGGCAAGAGCGCGTCGATCTGTGGAGAGGTCGCGGGCGACCATTGGTTCACGCCGCTCCTCCTCGGGATGGGATATCGCGAGCTCTCGATGGCTCCCGTCTTCTTGCCCCGGGTCAAGCTGATGCTGCGGAGCTTCAGCATCGATGAGTGCCGCGACCTCACGCGTCGCGCGCTCGCGCTGCACTCGGCGACGGCTGTCCGCAAGATGATTCACAGCGACGTGCTGCCGCGTTGGGGCGAGCAGCTGCGGGGCTCAGGCGGCGACGGCGCGTCGGCGGCGGGGTCCGTATGAGCGACCGTCCCCTGCGTCGCGGCAATTGGTCCGTCCAAGAGCTTGAGCGGCTCCGTCTGCTGTTGCCTCATCGCGGCGTCGCGCAGACCGCGGCGTTGCTGAGGCGCTCGCCGGACAGCGTGCAGCGTAAGGCGCTAGCGCTGCTGCGCACCCCGATGCGTCACGGCCCCTGGACGAGCCGAGAGGACGCGCAGCTGCGGCGAGCTTGGGGCGCGCTGGAGCCCGGCCTCCTCGGCCCGCTGCTGGGCCGTCCGAGCGGAGAGGTGCGGCGTCGCGCTGAGGAGCTTCGCCGCGGATTACGCGGCGGCCCGTGGACCCGAGAAGAGCAGCGCTCCCTGAAGAAGCTCTACGGCACGCGACGCGATGAAGACCTAGAGGTGTGCCTGCAGCGTGATCGCGCGGAGATTCAACTGGTCGCCAAGCAGCTGTGCCTCGCGAAGGACAAGCGCTTCCGCGCGAACGCGCAAGGCGCGATGCTGACAGCGAGCTCTGGTTCGTCTTCGATGCCGCGCTGGACCGCGGATGACGTCGTCCGTCTGCGAATGCTGTATCCGCACCACGACAACCTGACGGTCGCGCGAGAGCTGGGTCGGACCGTGACGAGCGTGGCCAACAAGGCCTACCAGCTGGGGATTAAGAAGAGCAGCGAGGTGTTGGCGGACATCGGGCGGGCGAACATCGCGGTCCGCTACGGAGTCCCTGAGCCGCCGGCGGCCGCGCAGCCTGCCGAGGGCGTCGCCGAGGCCTGACCCCGAGCGCCCCGCGGTAAGGTCCGCACAGCAACGGGATTTCGGGGCGCCGCTAAACCTCCGCGACCCGCGAAGCCGATGAAGAGGCAGCGCGCTCCGGACCTCCCGGGGCTGCCACACGAGGCTACGCTATGGAAATCGTCGGTAAGAAGAGTCAGGGGCTGAGCGTCACGACGCTGCGTAATGACCGGACGGTCATTATTTCGTTCAACGACCGCAGCCTGAACTTCTACGTCACGGACTCGTTGAAGGAGGCGCTTAAGGAGGCCATCAACGAGAAGATCGAGGAGGGCTACGAGCGCTTCGTGCTGAACCTCGACAACGTGAAGATCATCGACTCGTGCGGAGTCGGGTTGATCATCGTCGCGAACAACGTGACGTCAGCGCGGCAAAGTCAGCTGTGCCTGAGTAACATCAAGCCCTTCATCCTGAAGATTTTCGAGATCATGAGGATCTCTAAGCACCTCGCGATCTACGAAAGCGAGGACGACGCGCTGCAGGCCATTAAGGCGCGCGACTGATCGAGCGCCCGCGCCGCGGTGTGTCGCGGCTGCGCCTGTTATTCGTGACGGAGCGCTTCGACCGGGTCCATGTTGGCTGCGCGCCAAGCGGGGTAGAGGCCGAAGAGCACGCCGACCGCTGCAGAGATCCCGAACGCGAGCATCACGTGCTGCGGCATGATGATGGTCTTCTGCTGGAACCAGTAGGTGATCAGGAACGGCAGCGCGATGCCGAGCGTCACGCCGACGACGCCGCCGAGCGCAGAGAGCACGCCGGATTCGACCAGGAATTGCTGCACGATGTGCTTCTTCTTGGCGCCCAGCGCGCGGCGGATGCCGATCTCGCGCGTTCGTTCGGTCACCGTCGCGAGCATGACGTTCATGATCCCGATGCCCCCAACGAGCAGGCTGATCGAGGCGATCACGGCCAGCACGATGTTGAACATGCGCTTGCTCTCCTCCTCTTGCTTGAGCAGCTCCAGGGGCACGGTGACGATGACGTCGCCCTTGTCCTTGATGCTCTTGGTCAGCAGATCGCGGATGACCTGGGCGCCTGCGGCGACGTCGTCAGACGTCGGCATCTTGACCTTAATCTCGGCGAGCTCGACGCGCTCCCGTGAGAAGGAGCCGCCCGAGCGGGTCGTGTTCACATCGCCGAAGCGCCGCTGGTGCGTATGCAGCGGCACGAACATACACTCGTCGTACGGCGTGCTGCCGGCGCCGGCTGTGCGGCCTTGCTCGCTGAGGATGCCGACGACGCGATAGCGGTCGTCGCCGCTGATCAGGACCGTCTGGTCCATCGGGTTCTCGAGCGGGAAGAGCAGGCGCGCCAGCGTCGCGCCGAGCACGCACACGTTCGCGAGGCGCTGGTCGTC
>JAYYEE010000190.1:0-3748 GCA_036160175.1 Planctomycetota bacterium | reverse complement strand
GCGCGCCCGCCGTCCATCGGAGGTCGACGCCTTCTGGGTGTACGGCCGGCGTCGACGCCGCGACGTTGTTGAGCTTGTGATGGTCGTGCGGGTCGACGCCGAACGCCTCGGACCACCGCGGCGCGCCCGTGTCGGCGTCGTAGCAGACGACCTCCCGGCTCGCGCGGTCCTCCCCGAGGCGCGTCAAGAACACCCGATCGCCCCAAAGCACCGGCGACGAGTGTCCTTCGCCGGCGTCGACGCGCCAGCGCACGTTTTTTTTCGTGAGCGCCGCGGGGAGCTCCGCCGCGCCGTGCCCTTGCCCTTTTGGACCGCGGAGCCTGGTCCACTCCTGCGCCGAACACGCGACGGCCAACGACGCGGCCGCCAAGGCCGCCAACCGCTGCGGGGCGCGGAGCGCGATCATTCCGGTTCTCCCAATCGGTAGAGGCGGCCTTGCGTGCGGACCCAGACGCTGCCGCCGACCAGGGCCGGCGTCGCGTAACATGCTTCGCCGAAGTCGGCGCGGTGCAGCACCTCCAAGCCGCCAGCCTTGAGCACGGTCAGCACGCCCGACTCGCCGAGCAGGTAGACCTTGCCGTCGCCCGCGACCGGCGACGTGAAGTAGGCGTCGCCCGCCTCACCGACGCGCGCCTTCTCGATGCGCTCGCCGGTGCTCGCGGAGATCGTCGTCACCACGCCGCCTTGATCCGACGCGAGGTAGTAGACGTCGTCGAGCACCAGCGGCGACGGCAGCTGCGGGATGGAGCGGTAGTAACGCCACCGCACCGCGGACTCGGTCATGTCCCCGCGGCCGCCGACCCGGATGGCCATGGCCGCGTTGACCGAGGCGAACGCGGCGCGGCACAGGCGCCACTCGGCCTCGTTCATCGCGCCGCTGTGGTCGAGGTCGAGGTACTGGAAGTAGCCCTTCACCCTGCGTTCTTGGACCTCGTCTCGCGCGAGCTCGCCGTCTGCGTCGGCGTCGAGCGCCTTGATCGCGTCGGCGAACGCCGGCAGCTCGACTTGACGCCCGCGGTCGTTCATCGGGCTGCCGTACCCGTGGATCCAGAGCGTATCGTCGCGGAGCACAGGCACCGACTTCATCTCGCACGGGAGCCCGCGCACCCACCAGATCCGCGTGCCGGTCTGGACCTCGTAGGCGTCGAGCAGGAACGACCCCGGCAGCAAGAACTGCGCAGCCGCGCCATCGGGCCGGTACACGATCGGCGTGCAGTGCCCGCTGACCGCTTCCGGACGCGCGACCCGGTAGAGCTCTTCCCCCGTGCGCTTGTCCACGCCGAGCACGTAGCTCGCGCTGCCGTCGTCGCACGCCATGACGACGACGCCGTCGACGAGGATCGGGGACGCGCCCATCCCGTAGATGTTCGAGAACGGCCCGAGCGGCAAGCGCCACCGCTCCTCGCCGGCGTGGTCGTAGGCGAGCAGCCCGTATTCATCGAAGAACACGACCACCGTGTCCGCGTCGACGGCCGCGGACGCCGCCGCCGGACCGTTCTTGCCGTGGAACTTCGTCCGCCGCGGCCTCGGAGCGCGGCGACGCCAAGCGGTCGCGCCGGTCTCACGCTCCACCGCGTAGGTCCAGAGCTCCTCGTCCTGCACCGCAGTCAGGAACAGGCGCCGCTCGCTGAACACCGGCGAGCTGTGGCCGGGCGGGAACGGCCGCCGCCAGCGCACGCGCTGCTCGGGTCCGACCTCGGCTTCATAGCGCCCGCTCGCCGCGACGCCCGCGCCGTTGGGGCCGCGGAACCGGTCCCAAGCGGCCGCGCCGTCGGACTGCGCGAGCAAGGCGCACGACCAAGAGACGACGAAGACGATCGCGCGGAGGTCAGGCATGGGCGGGCGCGCGTCGCGCTATTTCGGAGCCTCGATCCGGTAGAGGTGGGTCTTGGTCCGCAGCAGCAGCGCGTCACCGACGACCGCGGGCGAGGCCATGAAGCCTGCGTCCAGGTGGTTCTCGGCGAGCACGCGATACTCATCGGCGCGAGCCAGCACGACCGTGCGACCCTCCCGGTCGAAGAAGTAGATCCGATCGCCGACGCAGAGCGGGGTGCTGCAGTGCTCGCCGCCGAGGCGCTGGCGCCAGACGGCCTCGCCCGTCGCGGTGTCCAAGCAGGTCGCGTAGCCGTTGTCGTCGACCATGAAGACGCGGTCGCCGAGCAAGAGCGGCGTTGGCATCTTTGGCACGTTGCGTCGCCACTTCCACGCGACGGCCTCGTCGGTCACGTCGCCGCTCCCCGCAAAGTCGACGGCGTAGAGCTGCGCGCGCATAAACCCCGTCGCGATGTAGACCCGCTTGCCGTCGAACATCGGCCGCGATGCGAGCGAGAAGCCCTTGTAGCGGACCCGCCACTTCTCTTCTCCCGTACGCACGTCGTAGGCCATCGCTGCGTGGGCCCCCGGACTCACCAGGACCTCGACGCCGTCGAGCTCAGCGACGATCGGCGTGCAGAACGCCTTGCGGATGTCCTTCTGCATCTTGCTCAGGTCGATCGAGCGGTCCGTGCGCCAGACTGTCTCCCCGGTGCGCTTGTCCAGCGCCGTGACGTACTGCACGTCCCCACCGTCAACGTGGAACACCAGCAGGTCGCCGACGAGGATCGGCGACGAGCCAGGCCCCTCCATGTGATCGCAGTTGATGTCTTCGCGCCGCCAGCGCTCTTCATACGTCTCGGTGTTGATGCATGCCGTGCCGTAGGTGCCGAAGTGCACGTAGAGATGTCCGGGCTCGACCACCGGGGTGGGGGAAGCGTGGCTGTTCAGCGCGTTCTTGTTCTCGACGTTCTCGACCTCAAACACGACGCGCTGGTGCGCGAGCGCGCCGGTCTCGACGTCGAATGCCAGGACGTGCAGCTTCTGGCCTGACTCTGTAGACGTCGTCATCCACGCGCGCCCGTCGCCAACGACGGGCGAGGACCACCCCTCTCCGGGGACCGAGACCTTCCAGCGGACGTTCTCCTCCTCGCTCCACGTCAGCGGCAGCGCGGCCGACGCCACCTGGTTGTGCCGATCGGGCCCGTGGAGCTCCGGCCACACGGCCTGGGCGCAGAGCGGTGCTGCGCATAAGGCAGAGACGAGAAGGCTGCGCATATCAGCATGTTACGGGAGTTCAGGAGAATGGCCGCATCCATAGCCCCCGGCGTCACGAAACGGCAACGATGGTCGCCGCTCACACCTGCTTCCTCTCCGTTGCCATGGCCTGTACGGCCGCGGCAGCGCCCGCTCAGTCCCGCCCGCTCAGCGCGCCGGCGCAGCCAGACGCCCCTAGCGGCGTTTGGAACCAGTGGCGCGGCCCCAGCCGTGACGGCCACTGCCCAGGCAGCTGGTGGCCGGAGCGACTGACGGAAGAGAACGTCAAGCAGCTGTGGCGCGTCGAGCTCGGGCCGAGCTACTCGGGGCCGATCGTGGACGCGACTACGGTCTACACGACGGAGACCGTCGACAAGCGCGACGAGGTAGTCACGGCGTATGACCGCGTGACCGGCGAGCGGAAGTGGCGCACCGCTTGGGCGGGCTCGATGAAGGTCCCGTTCTTCGCCGCGAAGAACGGCTCCTGGATCCGCTCGACGCCGACCGTCGACGCGGACTCGGTCTACATCGCGGGCATGCTCGACGTGCTTGTGTGCCTCGACAAGGAAACCGGCGAAGAGCGCTGGCGCGCGGACTTCGTCGAGCGCTTCGAGACGCCGAAGCCCGACTTCGGCTTCGTCTGCTCGCCGCTCGTCGTCGGCGACCACGTCTACGTGCA
>JAYYEE010000189.1:0-2723 GCA_036160175.1 Planctomycetota bacterium | reverse complement strand
GGCGCGAGATCGAGCGGCACAAGCGCGCCGTCGAGAGCGCGATGGCTGGCGTGCTGGCGGCGGGCGACGTGCGTCGCTGCTTGCAGGCGCCGGAGCCCTCCTGGCGCCACGGCCGGCCGGTGCTGCAGGTCAAGGCGGACTACCGGCAGCGCGTCCGCGGGGTCTTGCATGACCGCAGCGCGTCCGGAGCTACGTTGTTCATCGAGCCCGAGGCGGTGGTGGAGGTCGCCAACCGCCTCAGCGACGCGCGCGCCGCGGAGAACCGCGAGATTAACGTGGTGTTGGCGGACGCGGCCCGCGGGCTCCGACGGTGTGTCGAGCAGGTCCAGGGCGGCGTCGAGTTCGTCGCCGCGAGCGACCTGCTGCAGGCGTGCGCGCAGCTCTGCATCGAGGACGGCTACGTGGTGCCCGAGGTCGTCGCCGGCGGCGCGCTGCGGCTCCGCGGCGCGCGCCACCCGCTGCTGCTGCGCAGCCACGACCAGGGCGACATCGTGCCGCTCGACGTCGCGCTGGGCGACCCGCACCACCTGCTCGTGATCACGGGCCCCAACACCGGCGGGAAGACCGTGGTGCTCAAGACCATCGGGCTGCTCTCGATGATGGCGATCAGCGGCGTCCCTGTGCCTGCCGAGGCCGGCGCGCAGCTGCCATTCCTGGGCGCCGTGCAGGCCGACATCGGCGACGAGCAGGCGATCGCGCAGAACCTCTCGACGTTCAGCTCTCACGTGCAGCGCATCGCGCGGTGCATAAAGCACGCGGCGCCAGACGCGCTGGTGCTCCTCGATGAGCTCGGGGCCGGCACCGACCCTGAGGAGGGCGCGGTGCTCGGATACGCGGTGCTCGAGGCGCTCGTCGAGGCGCGGGTGTTCGCGGTCGTGACGACCCACCTGGGGCGCCTGAAAGACTTCGCCTACCAGCACCCGGGCGCTGAGAACGGCTCGATGGCGTTCGACGGCGAGACGCTGCGCCCGCTGTATCGGCTCGACTTGGGGATCCCTGGCAACAGCCACGCGCTCGATATCTCCGCGCGGGTCGGGATGCCGACGTCGATCGTCGAGCGCGCGCGCGAGCTTCTGGGTACGCGCGATCAGACGCTCGACAACCTGATCCAGCGCGTCCAGGTCGCGCGGCGGGACGCGGAGCAAGATCGCCAGCGCACCGCGGACCGCTCGCGGGTCGTCGAGCGGCAGGAGAGCGAGCTCGAGTCCAAGCTCGCCGAAGCGCAGAAGAAGGAGAACTGGCTCCAGGAGGAGGCCGACGGCGTCGTGGAAGGGGAGCTGCGCAAGGCGCACGCGGCCATGGCCGACGACCTGACGCAGCTCACGCAGGCGCCCGGCCAGCACGGCGAGCGCGCGCGCAAGCTCAAGGAGGTGGCAGACGGGCTGCTCAAGAGCGCGGCCCTGCACCGCCGCCGGATGGCGTTCTGTCACCAGCTGAAGAAGGGGGACGAGGTCTTCTTGCCGCGGTGGGGGCGCGTGTGCGCGGTGCGAAAGGTCGACAAGGTGCGCGAGCAGGTCACGGTCGACTATGGCAAGGTCCGCATGGAGGTCCCCTTCGAGGATGTCTCCTGGCTCCAGCCGCTCCGTCCGCATGACTGAAGTCGCCTAGAACGGGCAGGATTCCGTTGCGGCGTGTGTCGGTTGATGAGCTACCTTGAGAACATGGCGGTGCTGATTGCGGACAATGACCATCAGGTCAGCGGACTCCTCTCGGAGGTCCTGAAACAGAGCGGGATCGACCCGAGCCACGCTTACGACGGCGAAGAAGCGCGCCGCATGGCGCGGGAGCCGGGCTTGGAAGTGCTGGTCTGTGACCTCGACATGCCTGGGGCGTCAGGGCTGGAGGTGCTGGAGTCCCTGCGGGAGCTGGAGCGTCCGCCGAGGGTCGTGGTCATTTCGGGCTACTTGGACGCCAAGATCGAGGCGCAGCTGCGATCCATGAGCTTTGTCCGGGAGGTCTTGCGCAAGCCGTTCGACCTGCTCGGATTCGCCGGGACCATCCGCGGGCTGCTGGGGGCGGCCCAGGCAGCGGATCCGGTCGCCGAGGCCGAGGGCGGGGCCGCCGGCTGTTAGCCCAGCGCTCGCTGGCAGATGGGGCGCCGGAAGCCCAAAAAATGCGCCCCGCTACGCTTGCACTGCCCTAGGGCGTCGCTATCGTGCTCGGTCCTTTCCGCAGCAGCCATCTGCTAGCGTAGCTCAACTGGTAGAGCACCTGATTTGTAATCTGGAGGTTACGGGTTCAAGTCCCGTCGCTAGCTCCAGCTTCGTCAGGTCACCAGCGGCGCGCTCGCAGCCAGCTGTGAGGGAGGGGCACGTGAGCGTAGCCCGGGCGAATACCAAAGCGGTCAACTGGGTCAGACTGTAAATCTGATGGCTCTGCCTTCGCAGGTTCGAATCCTGCTTCGCCCACCAGCATCCCTCGCCTAACGAGGCGGGGGCCGCCCACGTGCATGACAAGTCGGATCTCGCGCTGCGATCAACCGGTTCGCCGGTCAGTCGGAGGGCGTGGTCGCCCGTGCTTGCGGGTGTAGCTCAACGGTAGAGTCCCAGACTTCCAATCTGGTTGTGAGGGTTCGATTCCCTTCACCCGCTCCAATCCGTCCGTGCTTCACGCGTCGGTCGGGCGTCACCGACAACGTTCTTTTTTTGCACGCTGCTATAGCTCAGTGGTAGAGCACCTCCTTGGTAAGGAGGAGGTCGTGGGTTCAAGTCCCACTAGCAGCT